>JAAYTW010000018.1 GCA_012517955.1 Candidatus Zixiibacteriota bacterium
ATAAATTCACTTCAGGATTTTCTCAATCACGGTGGCGGGATATTTATTGTATTCGGGAAAAATGTTCAGCCGGATGTGTATAGCGAATTTCTTAATTACAATGCCGAAATTTCTCCGCGGACCCGGTATACGGCCGGCGAAAATTCGGGAAATCAAAATTATTTCGAAATGAGAGAGTACGACCTGAATCATCCGATATTCAAAATTTATTCCAGAGGCGGCCCCGAAAAACCGGAAATACCCGCAATTAAAATCAAATCATTCATGGAAACAACAGGCGGTATCGTCATCGGTTGGTTGACCGATAAACGGCCCGTAATAACCCAATCGAAAAACAATAAGATTGTGCTGTTCGGCTCAGGATTCGATACCGATTGCTCCGATATAGTATTGCACTCGTTTTTTGTCCCCTTCGTCGTAAGAACCGTCGAGTTTCTGGCGGCGAAATCTAATATCGGGCAGGAGTATTACCTGGCGGGTCGTCAGGTCAGCTTAAATCTTTCCGCTCAAACCCAGGCCTTGTCGGCAAGGCTAATCGGCCCTTCCTGCGATATAAATCTTCCCATCGCCCGCAGCGCTTATGGACCGTTTGTGAATATAGCCGAAACCGGTTATCCCGGATTTTATACTTTGCTGGGCGATTCGGACACGCTTGGGTATATGGCCGTTAACCCGGATAGCAACGAATCTTCCGAACTGAAAATACCGGATTCGCGCCTAAAAGAGATTTTCGGCGGCAATTATTCTTATCTGGATGGCAAAAGCGACATCAAGACCGCAATCGTGCAGGCCAAATATGGAATGGAGCTCTGGAAATATTGCCTGGCTCTGGCGCTGATTTGCCTTATAATCGAATCCCTTTTGGTGCGCGAACCTAAAACTAAAACTTAACAATATCCAGCTTGCGCCAAAATTATCTATGAATATCGAAATTCGAACAGCCTCCAATCAAACGGATATCGATTCAATTCGGTTACTTTTTAGGGAATACGAGAAAGCGATAGGTGTTGATTTATGTTTTCAGGGGTTTGCCGAAGAATTGGCGGAGTTACCGGGAAGATAATCATCGCCCGAAGGGGCCCTTCTATTAGCTTTTGTCGATTCGCAATTGGCCGGATGTGTGGCCCTGCGCTGGTTTGATTATAACACCTGCGAGATGAAACGGTTGTATGTACGACCTGATTTTCGCGGGCTTGGCTTGGGACGTAAGTTGGCTCAAGCCATAATCAATGAAGCGACCCAAATTGGCTATACAAAGATGCGGCTGGATACGTTACCATCGATGACTGAAGCTATCGCGATGTATAAAACGTTGGGGTTTGTGGAAATCGAACCGTATCGATATAATCCGGTAAAAGGGGCGATATTTATGGAGAAAGAATTAAGCTAACCTATTCCCCGCTTATTCCACCCAATCGCCGATAAAGATATTGGTTTCGCCGGGTTTGCCGCTAAACCGGTTCGAGGCGAACATCAGACGCTTGCTATCGCGGGCAAAAATCGGAAACCCCTTGAACGTAATCTGGCCGCAGCCAAATGTTTCGGCGTCAGATTGATAGATGAGTTTATCCTGACCAAACGATAGGTAAGCCTCCGCGTTTTGACCACCACGAGTAATCATCTTTATAATGCGAATATGTTTTTCGCCGGTTGACTGATACGGATTCCAGGGTAAGGGCCTTTTGATGTTTTTCCTGGGCGAAAACGCCGGCGGATAAACCGGCCGTTATAATGAGAGCTATAAAGAAATTCAGTTTGAACATCGCTACTGCAAATTATAAATGGGTTAACCAATCCTGGAAGGAGTGTATTGCTTATCGGGATAATGGGTTCATCGAGAATGGGAAAGCTCGAAACCGATTCTTATTCCCTGAAGCGTCAGGATTGGATCATGTTTCTGGATATATTTGGAATAAGGGGAGAATTTTTCAGCCAAGCCACCGGTGGCTATAATCTTGATATCTTTTTGCCCAAGTTCGGTAATCATCTTTTCGATGAGATAATCGATTTGCCCGATTGCGCCGTAAAATATACCAGCTTTCATGGCATCGACGGAGTTGGTGGCAATTGCTTTATCCGGCTTTTCGATATCGACCGGAAATAGGCGGGCGCCGCGTTTGAATAGCGCTTCAGCGGCGATAGCGATTCCGGGGGCGATTACGCCACCCAAATAATCGCCGGTAGAATTGATAGCCTCCAATTTCGTGGCGGTCCCCAAATCGACCGCAATTGCCGGAGTGCCGTAAAGGGTTTTTACCGCCAAGGCATTGGCGAGTCTATCGGCCCCAAGTTGGGACGGAACATCATACTTGATATTCATTCCAACCGAAGCGGTATAATCGAATATCCAGGCTCGATTGCCGGCAAGCGACTCTGCCATTTTGGTAACCGTGTCTGTCATTTTTGGAACAACGGAACAAATCGCCTGATTTTTAATATCGGCCGTCGAGATATTATATTCCTCGAGAAAGGCCTCTAACTTGTGCTGATTGCTTGGCTTATCATACAATTCAGCGGTTAATAATTTTAGCTGACCGAGGAATCTATCGGCTTTAAATAAACCGATATCAATTGTGGTATTGCCTATATCATATACTAATAACATACTATTCTTGGGATATTTTTCCGTTCGATATAGTGAATCGTTCGGCTTTGAGCCCCATATCGCCAAACATCCCTGCTGTCGCCATAAAAACCTGTCGTTTACCGGCCAGGATTTCCATCAGGGCTCTGCTTTTTATCTGGTCCAATTCCGCAAAGGCCTCATCGAGGATTAATATAACATCCCCGTTGTCGGTTTGCGAAAGATATTCGGCGGCCCCAAGTTTGAGGGCAATCATGGCGCAACGTTTCTGACCGCGTGAACCATAATGGCGAATCGGACGGCCGTTCAAGTTTATTTCTAACTTGTCACGGTGGGGTCCTACCAAAGTCAATCCAGCACGCAATTCTCTGGGCCGATATAATTTTAGAAGTTTCGCAATAGCCGACTTTATATCGCTTTCGGCGGTGGCAACTTTTGGAGAATAGGAGATTTTGAGGATATTGTTGTCGAATTCTTTATAAAACGATTCGGAAATGCCGGTTATCGAATCGACAAATGTTTTTCTGGCAGCGACTATCTTCGCGCCCTCCTCAATAAGTAGCTCATCCCATGCCTCAAGCTGTCGTTGGCCAGAACTATCGCGGGAAATTTCTTTGAGGAGACGATTGCGCTGAGTAAGGGCTTTTTGGAAAGAACCAAGCCAATCGATATATCCTTTATTCGCCTGCGAGATATAAAGGTCGAAAAATTGGCGATGGTGGGTCGATGGGCCGGCAGTCAGCTCTATATCTTCCGGGAAAATGAAAACGGCGGCCAGAGTTCCAACAAGCTCGCCGGCGCGAATAGTTTTAATTCCATCTAAGAGGATTTTCTTTCGGCCGACGCTGTCAAATCTGATAGTTATCTGGGCTTTTTTTTTAGGTTTTGTATATCGGCGGTTATTTCGGCCAGCTCGCGGCCAAAACCGACCATCTCGCTATCTTTGGCGCCGCGGCAGGATTTTGCCAGCGAAAATAGTCCGATCGCCTCCAGTAGATTAGTTTTACCGGCGCCATTGGGTCCAACAAAGAGATTAATGCCTTTGCAAAATTGCAATTCATGGCGGGCCAAATTCCGGAAACCATCTATTTGTAGACGTGTCAACATCGAGTTTGCATCTGTAGTTTTATCGTCAATTTGGCGGCAACGGATGATAACAACTAATCCTTAACCGCCGTTTATTTTATTGGTCTATAAGCCGCAAGGGCATAACCAGGAAAAAGCTGCTTTCGTTTTCGACGTTTTTGGTGGGCCTGATTATTGCCGCTGATGTCGGCGTGTCGAGTTCAAAACGCGCTTCCTCGCCATCTATCTGTTTAAGCACATCGAGTATATACAAAGCGTTATAACCGATATCCATCGGTTCGGAATTATAGGCAACCTTAAGCGATTCTTTAGCCTCCCCACCGAAATCAAAATTGGTGGCGCTTAACTCGAGAGAGTTTTCTCTGATAGCGAATTTCACTTGATGGGTCAGCGAGTTCGACAATATAGCCACGCGCCTGACGGCGGCTTGCAAAAGGTCCTTTTCAACAACCATCATTTTGTCGTTATCTTGAGGTACGACTTGCTCGTAATTCGGATACGGCCCCTCCAACAGCCTTGATGTGATAATCGCATCCTTAAGAACGAACACTATCGAATTGTCGTTGAGGATAACCCCCATTTGCTCGGTATCTTCCCCTACTAACTTAATCAGGTTATCCAATACTTTGGGCGGTATAATAATGTCTTTTTTGTGAGGGCTGAATTTGATATCGCTACGCGACATTTTTGCCAAGCGGTGGCCATCGGTAGCCACAAGGTTCAATCCGCTATCGGCTGATTGCCAAAGGACACCGTTGAGCGCCGGCCGGGTTTCGTCTTTGGATACGGCGAACAAAACTTTGCGGGCCATTCGACAAAAGCCGGCGGCATCTATTTTAACCTGGCGACCGAGATGAACATCCGGAAGTTTAGGAAAATCATCAGCGGCGAATCCCGAAAGACGGTATATACCTGAGCCACACTTTATTTCCATACGGTTCTCTGTCGAGGAAATATCGAGTTCATAGTCGGGCAGTTCTCTTACAATATCCGAAAACACGCGCGCCGGCACGGCGATACTCCCTTTTTTAAGAACCTCTACGTCGAATATCGAAGTCATCGATACATCGAGATCGGTAACTTTTAGTTGGAGTTGGTCGCTTTCTAAATCAAAAAGGATATTAGATAAAATCGGCAAGGTAGATTTCGGCGGCACAATGCTCTGAAGACGAGAGACCGCCAGATTAAGTTTGGCTTTATTAGTTTTGAATCGCATCTTTCCTCCAAGACTATTTGGCGCCGGTGTTAGGAAACACCAGATATATTCCTACAGAATCTCTCGTTTAGAGATTCAACATATATATTATCTATTAATTTTTTTCTCCTGTCAAATCAAATATTATGCCCAAATTAACAATCAGTTGTAAATCGAATAAATGAGTCCTTGTCAATAGTTGTGTAAATTCATTTTTCAAGCAGCGACCATTTCGCGTTTCGTTTTTCTTTGTTTGACTTCCTTTACCTCAACTCCATCTTTGAATTTGACCCCATCGATGACTTTCTGAATCATCTCAGGGGCGTTAATTGAGCGCCATCTCTTCTGGGCTCTTAAAATAATCTGGAATATTAAAAACAGGGCTGAGCGGGGGGATTTGATTCTCCTGGCGGCATTGGTTCTAAGCCTGACAGAAGAGAAGACCGATTCAATCGGGTTGGTGGTCTTAATCGAGGCCCAATGCTCCCTGGGATAGCAGAAGAAGGTCAGGAGAACGTCTTGGTCTTTCTTGAGGCACTCCACTGCCAAGGGGTATTCACGAGCGTAGCGCCCAGCAAAATCGTTTATCAATGAGATAGCTTTCTCCTCAGTGGCGGCGTTGTACATCTCCTTGAGATAGAAAGCCGCCTCCGCCTTAAGCCTCTTTGGAAAGTAGCTGATGACGTTTCTCATCTTATGGCACCAGCAGCGCTGCCAGTCGGCATGGGGATAGACCTCCCCGATGGCCGCCCAAAGCCCCAAAGCTCCATCCCCGATAAAGAGCTTAGGGTCGGTCAGACCCCTCTCTTTCAAGTCGTGAAGCACATTCCCCCAGCTCTCCTTTGATTCCCGGTATCCTTCGAAGATGGCCAAAGGCTCCTTAATCCCGTTCTTATTTACTCCCAAAACCACCAACAGAGCCAGCTTGTCATCGGACAGGCCGGCCTTGGGATAGATGCCATCGCACCACATATAAACATATTTATGAGAAGACAAGTCTCGTCTGCGCCAGCTGTTGTACTCATCCTCCCACTTTTCCTTAAGACGGCTAACCGAGGCTGCCGAGAGACTGGCCCCGTCTCCCAAAAGACCCCGCATGGCCAGCTCGAAATCCCCGGTGGCCAGTCCATGCAGATAAAGCTCCGGAATGAGGCTTTTAACTTCATCAGACTGCCTCTGATACTTGTGCAGGACATCAGATTCAAACGGCACCAAAGCATCCCTCACCCGAGGGGCTTGAAGCTCCAAGGTGCCAGAGCCTACCACTACCTTGCGCTTCTTGCCAAAGCCATTGCGATAACCGCTGTAATCCTCGCTCCTCTGATAGCGCCCGCGGCCCAAAAAGTCCTCCACTTCAGCTTCCAGAGCATCTTTTAGCATCTTCAAAGCGCCCTCTCTAGCGATCTCGTCCAGGCTTTTTCCAAATTCTTCTGTTGACTGGGCCTCATTCTTGTCATAGCTTCTCATACAAGCGTATCCTTTCGTTAATTCCGTGTTGATTCCACGGCATTTTGGTTAAAGTTCATTTGCGAAAGGTTACGCTACTTTTTTATAAATTTCCACACCTTTTGAAATTAACTCCGAATAAATAGATATTTAGTATTATGAAAATGTGTTAAATAGAAAAATTAATACCAATAATAACCATGTTGAAATGTTGAGAACCTCGAGAAAATAATTACTAAAGCATTAAGGTAAATAAAGTAATTAGAATATTCTAAAGAAGAGAATTACCAAATCTAATGCTCATATTTAAGAAATCACAAAATGAAAAGAGGTTCTTTAAATAACCGATGAACAGGTATAAAGAGTATTTTAACACGTTATAGACAAGTTACGCAATGAGCAAACAAAGAGGGCTTTATGAGGCAACATTACATTGAACATATGATAGATAGAAGAAAACGAGCGTAAGTTGCGATATTTGAGATAGAAAAAAGCGAAAATGCTAACGCAACCTTAAACCAATTTGTAAGATACATTTTTTTCAAATTTTACCTGGCTAATTTCTTGCCTTTTTAGCTTGTTTGATATTTGTTGCAAATCAGGGAAATTTGAGGAGAAGTATCGTGTCAGCCATGATGGCTGTATGTCCGTTGTCACTCCTCGGCGGAAAAGTAGGGGGAATATGTTATCACCTCTGCCCGCGATGCCCAGCTCTCATTTTCGAGAGCAGAAAAAAAAG
>JAAYTW010000145.1 GCA_012517955.1 Candidatus Zixiibacteriota bacterium
ACCAGTACAACCAGTCGCTAAAAGTTGAACGACATAAGGGGCTCCGACAACAGCCGCAGTAAGTGAATCGGTTGTAATATGCAGAGCCGGGTTGACTATGAAACTCAACGCCTGCGTATCGGCTGCCGAAGCTTGATCCTGTACTCTGGCGGAGAAATTGATTGTCCCTGCGTTTGGTATGCCCGAAAGCAATCCGGTAGTTGATAGTGTTAATCCCGTGCCGATTAAGTTGCCGTATAAGTCGCTCCAGGTTTTCGAACCGGTGCCGCCGGTTGCTTGAAGCTGCTGCGAATAGGCGAAGTTGGCTGTCCAGTTCGGCAGAGTAGTTGTCGTAATTACTAATGGCTGGCCCAAAGGCGGGAAAGTGATAAAATCAATCCAGGCGCAATCGCTGCCATTGGATTCGGAACCGTCCTTTTTATATATCCATTTGAATGTGTGGCTTCCGGCGGTAACCGCATAGCTTGCCATCGCCCAGCCCACTTCACCCGACCAGCCGCCTTTTAGCGTATTATCAATCAAAAACCGTAACGAATCATAACTGGCCTCGGATGATACCTTATAATAAAACGATATCGTACCGGCCTGTGCCACGTTCATAATCACTTGTAATTGGGATGTTTGGCTATGCGTAATCGTTCCCGATTTCGCCGAATAGTTGCCCTCGTAAGGCCCCGAAGATGTGATTGTCCAATTGCCGTTGCCCGCGAAAGTCCAGGGATAGGCGGTAAAATTGCCGGTCTCGAAATTTTCAACATCGACGCCGGCTGTAACGTTAAACATCACCGTATCGCTATAACCGCCGTTGGCAGTTAAATCGAGTCGGAAACCAATCTGATGCGGTTCCGGACAACTTGGTGAGATGACGAATTGATAGTCACTGGTCGAAATACCTGTTCCGCCTAATGCGCTGATTGTTGGATATGTCGATGTGTTTTGAATGACCGTCACGTAGGAATCGGTTGTCGATAAGGTTCCGGTCGTTCCAGTGGCAATTCCGGCGCCGTTGTTTAGAAGAGTGATTTTCATGGCTACAGTATCGCCGGCATGAGTGGTTGCCACATTATGCATGGAGAAGGCCAGGTCGGGGATGTTAGCCATTGGCTGAAGCTGCACATTAACTGTGGTGGCGGCGTTGCTTGTGACCACGACGCCATTTATCGTTTGGTCGATATATCCCGGCGCGGTGAACTTTAGATTCCAGGTGCCGGGGGCAATCAAACGATGATAATCGCCAACTTGAGGATCGGTAAATACGCGTGAACTGTCGGCATCATGGTTGAGCACCCATACAGTGGCCGCCACCGGTAAACCCGTTGAAGCATCCGTAACCAATCCTCTAATCCCATATAAGGCGTTTCTTAAATAATTAATCAGCGATCTATAGTTGTATTCCCAATGGGCGGGAAGCTGTGCCGCTGGTAATAGTTTAGTATCAGATAACTCAATCGTGCATTCACGGCCGCCCCTAAAATAATTGAAGTAATCCTGGCGTCCTCCATATACCGGATACCAAGCGTAACCGTTGGTGATACCGTTATTCAGGTAAGTCATATATCCGGATACCGCGTGATTATGAACCGTATCGGCGTACTGACGACTTACTGATACCCACCAGGTATTATCCGGATGCAAGCGCGAGAAGCAGTCCCACGGATAATTGACGACTTCCGCGCCGCCGTGGAAATTCGCGGATAAGGTAAAACTATGCTGGGCCGCGAAAGACATCCAAGCTTGAGTTTCAACCTGCCAGTCGTTGCCATCGGGATGGGCCCCCATAGCGGCGTCGGGGAAATTGCGATTCAAATCGATTCCGTAGTAGTTGCCGCGGATTGCCCCCGATACCGAATTGTTGCCGGTGCGATAAGTGCCATCCGGATTGGCCAGCGGGTTAATCCAGAATTCCATATTATTGACAAGAGTCGTGACCGCCGTGTCTATTCCGTAATTTGTTAGAAGGTAATTTATCAGGCGCAGCATTAAGACATAACCAGTGACTTCATCGCCATGCATCGAGCTTGTGTATAATACTTCCGGTTCGTTTTCTTCGACACTGACATTCGCCGAAATTTTGGCAATCAACAAAGCCCGACCCTGGTTGGTAGTTCCGAAATTGACAATCTGGCAAAGCGATGGGTAATTAATAGCGAAACTATCCATCATTGCCACGTAGGCGGTGTATGTCGGATAACTGTCCCAATCGGTTAGCATTCCGGGCGAATCAGCCATCTTTGGCGATATTAGCGAGCCTGGGTTGGGAAGAATCGTAACCGAATACCCCAACTGGGCAAAGCGGGTGAATTCATCGAAATTGGCGTAAGCATATACCGTATCGCCCTTAACATCATCGATAGAAATTATCCGAGTGATTTTATCGAGATTATCTCTCGAATCAATTTTGAATTTGAAATAGTATTCTCCGTATTCGCCTTGCGCGAAAACCAGCGATGATAATATTAAAATCAGCCCCGCGATTATCAAAACATATCTAAACATAACACCTCCAGCCACAACCATTTAATCGGCAAATAAACGCTGGATAACAAGCCTGCCGATTGGCTTGTTATTTAATAAATATATGAAAATTGATGGAATTAACAAGACATAAAAGTGTATCAAAATTGGTCAAAATAGTTCGAAAGTGACAGGTTGCGGAATAATAATTGTAGCCGTAATGCTTTGATAAACAATTGGATATGCGGCGACGGCAATGTATGGTCTTCTTATATCTATTTTGCTATTCGAATACATCCAATATAATATCTTGCGTGCGACCTCTATAACCTATTATATAGCGAAATAAATCACTGGCTTGCGGCGTATTATTTTTAAAAGTAGGTACGCGCAACAGGAGGAAAAAATGAAACGATTCGCGATTGCTATGATGATTATTGGGATGGCAACGATTGCCGCCGCTCAAACCGCCATCACAATCTACAACAACAACTTGGGCCTGGTCAAAGATATCCGCAAGCTGGATATCAAGAAAGGCGTCGCTACCCTTGATTTTTCCGATGTCGCCTCTCAAATCGATGCCACCAGCGTTAATTTTCGCTGTTTGGATGATAACAATGTACAGGTGCTGGAACAGAATTTCCTTTATGATTTGGTTTCCAGCGAAGCGTTGCTGAAACGGTATCTTGGCAAAAATATTGAGGCTGTCGGTAAAGACGGCAAAAACTATCGCGGGCAATTGATGTCATATGACAACCGCAATTTAGTTTTAGGTAATGCCGGCGGGGAAGTTACTGTAATCGCGCTCGACAAAATCGCCGACTACAAGTTTCCATCGTTGCCCGAAGGGTTATTGCTTAAACCGACCCTTCGTTGGCTGCTTGATTCGCCGAGCGCGGGCGCCAAAAAGTGCGAGGTTAGCTACTTAACCAACGGGATAAGTTGGCAATCGGATTATGTGGCGGTCGTATCCGCAGATGATAGCCAGCTTGATTTATCGGGTTGGGTTACAATCACCAACAATAGCGGCACATCATATGATAATGCCGCGCTTAAATTGGTTGCCGGGGATGTCCATCGGGTTACTGACCACGCTCGCGGAAGTGGCGCGTATAATGAAAGCGTTCCCTATTTGGCCAAAGCGGCCGCGCCACAATTTCAGGAAGAGGGCTTTTTCGAATATCACCTCTACACTTTAGCCCGCCCGGCTACGATTAATGATAAGGAAATTAAACAGTTGTCGTTATTCCCATCTACTCGTACGAAAGCGCGCAAGGTTTTTATTTTTGACGCGACTTCCAGAAACTACTGGTATGGGCAGAATCAGGATAAGGTTAAGATTAAGGCAAATCTTGAGTTTGAAAACAGCGAAAAGACCGGTTTGGGTATGCCCTTGCCTAAA
>JAAYTW010000146.1 GCA_012517955.1 Candidatus Zixiibacteriota bacterium
GCAAATAACCGTCAAAAGGTCGACTGCCTTTTCCTTGACATTTTCCTGTTTCTATCCTAAAAACCATCCAGATTTTCAACCCCAAACCAGGAGATTCTGTTGCCCTGCAAAAAGCGCGGCCCGGCCAAACCCAAAAAGGCCACTCCTAAGAAATAGACCACAAAAAAGTAGGTTTAAATAAACTGCTCCGGGCGGGATTGTTGCCCCGCCCGCCTGATTGTAAGATAATCCACTTCGGCTTTTATTCAACCTTGACAAATCCCATACTACAGGCTATTATTTAAAGCTGTGATATAGTTCATTAACCGTTCACGCGTTCGCGGAAAGGGGAGACATGGCACTATCTAAAGGATGTTTGATAACGGCAGCCATCGTTGGGGCAGTGGCTTTTCTTATACTGCTGATTGGCGGTTCTCTGATGGCCGCATACAACGGCATGGTCAAGAAAAACGAGGCCATCAACGGCGCCTGGGCCGAAATCGAAAGCCAGCTCTTGCGGCGCAACGACTTAATCCCGAATCTTGTTAGTACAGTAGAAGGGTACGCGACGCACGAAAGAGAATTATTCGAAAATATCGCCGATGCCCGCGCTCGTTTGGCCGGAGCGAATACTATCAGCGAAAAAATGTCGGCTTCCAATGAGCTGAGCGGGTTTCTACCCCGTTTAATAGCGATTGCCGAGAATTATCCTCAATTGAAAGCCAACGAGAGCTTTTTAAAACTACAGGACGAGTTGGCCGGCACCGAAAACCGGATAAATTATGCTCGAAGCAAATATAACGAGTTGGTCCGAGCGTATAATGCTTCTATAAAGACTTTTCCCAACAACATGCTGGCTGGGATGTTTGGTTTTACGGAAAAGAACTATTTTGAAGTACCAGATGAGGCAAAGGAAGTGCCCCGAGTCAAATTCGGGGATTCGGAGAATAAATAACCGTAACTGGCAGGCCGAGCGGCCGCTTTTACGGCAAGCGATTGTCGTAGAGGAGGAAAGTCCGAGCTTTTAAGAGCAGGGTGCCTCGTAACGCGAGGGGTTCGCAAGAACACGGAAAGCGCCACAGAAAACACACAGCCGTAAGCAATTACGGCAAAGGTGAAATGGTGGTGTAAGAGACCACCGCTTCGATGGCAACATCGAAGGCACGGCAAGCCCCACCCAAAAGAAAGGCCAAGCAGGAGAGATGAAGTTGCTCGCTTCGACAAATCTCCGGGTAGGCCGCTTGAGGTTTGACGCGAGTCAAATCCCAGAGAAATGGCCGCTGCCCGTATGGGAACAGAACTCGGCTTATAGGCCTGCCGGTATTTTTTGTTTAGATGAAAAATAATAATCTGATATTAAAATGGGTGGTTGAGGATGAAGTCCATGTCGAGGAAGCCAAAAAGCTTGCTCGCGAATTAGAGATTCCCTACGTGGCCGCGAAAATACTGTGTGCCCGCGGTATCGTATCTCCTGAAGAAGCCCGCAAATTTCTCAATCCCAGTCTGGACCAGCTGTTTGATCCTTTCGTGTTACCTGGGATGCGTCAAGGTGTCGAACGCGTTATCCAGGCGCTGAAAAACAACGAAAAGATGATGATTTACGGTGATTACGATGTCGATGGAATCACCGGCACGGCCCTGATGTTTCTGGTGCTAAATCGTTTGGGCGGTAATGTTTCCTATTATCTTCCCAACCGCTTATTGGAGGGCTATGGCATTTCGGAAGATGGCCTGGAGGAGGCGTTCAAACGGGATATTGATTTGCTTATTTCCGTGGATTGTGGAATAACGGCTGTCAACGAGGTGAAAATCGCCCGCGAAAAAGGAATCGATTGCATAATTACCGACCATCATGAACCCGGTCCCGAATTGCCATCGGCAGACGTAATCATAAACCCAAAGCTCGATTCTCAAGACAAACCCGGCTACGAATTATCGGCTGTAGGGGTGGCTTTCAAATTCGCCCAAGCGCTTTATCGTCAATTGAATCAGGACCAAACCGAACTTGAAGACCATCTCGATTTGGTAGCTTTGGGGACCGCGGCCGATATAGTCCCATTGGTAGGCGAAAATCGCATCTTGACCAAATTCGGGCTCGATCAGGTGGCCAGGACAACCAAACCCGGCCTTAAAGCCTTGATATTTATTTCCGGCGTTATGGGACATAAAATCGGAACCGGGCAAATAGTGTTTATTTTGGCTCCTCGTATCAACGCGGTCGGTCGCCTTGGAGACGCCCAAAAGGCGATAAAGTTGCTGACCACCCGCGACGAAACTCAAGCCAACGCCATTGCCAGAATCTTAAATTCGGAGAATAAGCGCCGTAAAGATATCGATGAACAAACGCTTAATGAAGCCCTTGAACTTATGGAGTCCACAGTCGATATAAAGAAAGACCGCGCCATTGTATTATCATCTTATGGATGGCATCAGGGTGTGATAGGAATCGTCGCCTCGCGTTTGGTGGAGCGTTTCAACCGTCCGACAGTCATGATTGCAATCGACGGTGGCGAGGGGAAGGGTTCCGCCCGTTCCATACCGGGGTTTCATCTTTACGAAGCGCTTAAGCAATGCGAAGAATACCTTATCCGCTATGGCGGACATAAATACGCCGCCGGTCTTTCTATCGATCCGGCCAATATAGAACCGTTCCGACGCAAATTGAATCAGGTATCGGCCAGCATGCTTTCCGATGAAGACCTGGTGCCCAAGCTTAATATCGATTCAGAATTGGAACTGGATTCGATTGATGAGAACCTTGTTACCGTTTTGGAAAAATTCGCCCCATTCGGGCCTATAAACATGAGACCGATATTCGTTACCTACAATGCCGAAGTGGTAGGCACGCCATACATCGTTGGTTCGAATCATCTGCGATTCAAAGTTCGGCGCGGCGAAAAAGTGTTCGACTGTATCGGATTCGGGCTGGGCGATTTTCTGCGGAAGTTACACACCCGCCCGACTTATGTCGATATTGTATATGTGCTGGAATTCAATAACTGGAATGGTACGAATAAGATTCAGCTTCGCCTGAAAGATATAAGGCTCTCGGGATAAATTCCTTTCGATAAAAAAAAATCGAAAATTGTATGGCAGAATCCTTCAGCGGTTCTGCCATTTTACTTACAGCGTCGCTCAATGCGACAATTGCCATAATCGCATTGTGCGTGGCGTACGTCCTCGTGCGCCACGTTTTTGTATCGCGTAGGGGTTTGGCATGCCAAACCCCGGATATACACCTCACCCCCGGCCCCTCTCCCGCGTGGGAGAGGGGGGAATATGTAGGGGAGGCTTGCGAGCCCGCCCTCGCCGTCATGCTGAACTTGATTCAACCTCCAGGTATCGTCAAGAGCCTTTGGGCTTCTGACCTTCCCTGGATGTCATCTTGGATTCCGGGTCAAGCCCGGAATGATAGGGATTATTATTGTGCGTGGCGTACGTCCTCGTGCGCCACGTGGCCGTATCCTAGTAGGGGCAACTTCGCCGCGCCTATGATTGTCGGGTTTCTTCGAAACCGCGACCTACGGGGTTTGGCAGGACCACAGGTATCCTGCCCTACGGTATATTATTTTATCTGCGGCAACATTGCGGCCACGATTTTGTAAGAAAGCTCGGAGGCTTCATCCAAAAACATGATAAACTGCCCGGCGGCATCCCCGGAGGCGCCATCGGAGATAACCCGAATAATAACAAAAGCGACCTTGTTAGCCTGACAAACCTGCCCAACTGCCGCCCCTTCCATCTCCGCCGCCACCGCGCCAAATTCGCGCTGCAGCCATTTCAGCCGGTCGCTGTTGGCTACAAACGAATCGCCGGTAACGATAGTCCCGACCACCATCTGGGCGTCTTTACGGTTTTGCGCCAGAGTATCCTCATATGCTTTCGCGGCGATTTGCACAAGTTTCGGGTCGGCCTCAATTAGGCGTCCGCCATCGGTTACTTGGCCGGGGCGTTTTCCGAAAGCAGTCAAATCGAAATCGTGCTGGCCGACGAAATTAGAGATTACTATATCGCCGCGCTTAAGATAGGGAACAAGCGTGCCAGCCAGCCCGGTGAATATCACCGACTTGACGCCAAATTTGTCAATCATCAGTTGGGTGGCTGCCGCGGCGTTGATTTTGCCCACGCCGCATTTGCTATGAACTACTTCGATACCATTAAGCAAACCCTTATTGAAAGTAATGCCCGCGTATGTCGTAGATACCTCAATCTGAATATTCTGACGAAATAGTTCGGTCTCCTCGTCCATGGCGCTCAATAGCCCGATCATAAATCTCCCTGTTTCGGTAATTTATCTTTACTATAATATCGGCCAGGCCGCGTTAATCTGAATATTTCACCCGATTACGCAAACTTTGCCTGTTATCAAGCTTTAACGTAGTCCATGAATGATATTCCATCAACCGGCAATAATCTTGACAAAAATGAAAATCGAATTATAATGTAAAACCTATGGCGGCCAAACTAACGATACTTCTGACCAACGATGACGGCTATTTCGCCCCCGGAATCGCCGCCCTGCGAAAGTCGCTGGCGAAAATCGCCCGGGTAATCACAGTCGCCCCGGATAGAGATCGTTCCGGCGCCTCACATTCGCTGACAGTGACTCGTCCCCTGCGGTTGAAAAAGCTTGAATCGGATTTTTACATTATTGATGGCACTCCTACGGATGCCGTAATGGTATCGGTGAATTATTTATTGAAAAAAAAGCCTGACTTGGTAATCAGCGGAATAAATGGGGGAGCCAATATGGGTGAGGATGTTACCTATTCAGGCACCGTGGCCGCCGCGATTGAAGGCGCTCTTTTCGGAATAGATTCAATAGCGGTATCATTGACCGGAAACGGCCATACTGATTATTCCAAAGCGGCGATGTTCACGCGTAGAATCGCCAAAATCGTGGCCCAAAATGGTCTTCCTGAAGGCGTATTGCTCAATATCAACGTGCCCGACGATCCCCGAACGGATATTAAAAAATATGCGATAACCCGTCTTGGTAAACGCGTTTACGAAGATATAATCACCGAGAAAATCGATCCCCGTGGCAACTCTTATCTCTGGATTGCCGGCAAGATGAAGGTAACCGGCAAAGGTCCCGATACCGATTATGGCGCAATCGAACGAAAAATCATTTCCATAACGCCTTTGGCAATTGACACGACCGCCACGGATTTTATGCCCGCCCTATCCAAATGGCGGATATAATTCATTTGATTCTTTTCATATTTTCTTGAAACCTTTTATATTATTTCCCATATTAAAGATGGAGACGCGTTTTTCGACAGAAGTCATCGGCGAGGGTAACCGAGGATTTTATTTGCAAACAAAATCGCGCGAATATATAAATCAAAGGAAACCATCATTGGGACCTAAAACCGGAAAGAAACTATATGATTAGGCGATTGATTTTGTTGCTTTTCGTAATTTTGGTGGTGGTATCGGGGGTATATGCGCTTCGTGACCAGAAAAAAGTTACCACCTCATCGGATAAAGCCTATAAATCATATTTAGCAGGCGTCTAGTTGATTCACAAGTTATATAATAAGGAGGCTATCCCCGAGTTCGAAAACGCCGTAAGGCTCGATTCGAATTTTGCCATGGCCTATAATTATTTGGCAATTCTCAATTACGAATATTTGGGCGATAAAAATGAGGCCCAAAGGCTTATCGATAAAGCCAAGCGGCTTTTTCCGAAAATCAAAGAGAAAGAAAGGATTTTGATTGCCATTAATGAGGCGATGATTAAAGGCAATTTGGCTCAAATGATATCCTTACGCGATACGTTTACTGCAAAATATCCTAATTGCCTTGAGGCGCACGAATTTATGGCGGCCAAGTATCAAGAATCGCGCGATTATGAAAAAGCCATTTCCGAGTATCAAAAAATTCTTAAAATTGATCCCAATTACGCCAATGCTTATAACATGATGGCTTATTTGAATTATTATTTGCGCAATTATGATTTGGCTCTTGATAACGTAAAAAAATATGTAATGATAGCCGATGACCAAGCCAACCCTCATGATTCTTATGGCGAATTATTGATGAATCTTGGAAAGTACGATGAGGCGATTGAACAATTCAATCGAGCCAATAAAATAAAACCGGACCTTTATTTCGTACAGATGCATTTGGCATCGGCATATTATCAGACCGGAAGAATCAGGGACGCTTTGGGATATATCGAGCGAGCGCGCGATAATGCTGTAAGCCAGGCGAATATCGATAATTGCGATTTAAGTATTGTCGGGTTGTACTGGGAATATGGTGAATTGGATAAGGCGTTGGCTTGGAACGATAAAATCCTCCAACGAAATCCTGATAACCTGCGCGCGATTAATAATCGTGGGGCGATTTTAGCGATGAAAGGCGACCTTCAAGGGGCCAGAATTGAATTAAACCGCATGAAAGAACTGATTCGTAAAAAACAAAATGCCGAAACGCCAATATCCGATAACATGAAAGAAGACTATTCACTGTGGTGCAATCAAATTATTGGTTTTATAGCCATGAAAGAAGGGGAGCAGGAGGCGGCGATTACCGCATTTAAAGCATTGGCCGACAGTTCCAATATGCCGGGGAAACTATGGCAAAGGGCTTTTTTGGGATTGGCTTATATGAATTTCGGCAATTACGCTAAGGCCAGAGATATTTTTTTACTGAATTTACAAGACAACCCAAATCATAACCTGACACTGAGGATGCTTGCCGAGTTATATGGAAAGCTCAAACAACCGGAAAATCAGAAAGAAGCGTTACTACGATTTTTGTCGGTGATGTCTGGGGCGGATGATGATTTGAAGGTTGTTAGAGAGGCCAGAGCTCAACTGGATAAATTATTGCGGACATAAAGATTCCACATAACGTTTCTTCCCACAAAATTATATTAAACTAATATATCCATAATAAAATTATTGCTTGACTCTGATTCGGCGACCGATATATTGATTTGGCCGTAATGTCCCCATCGTCTAGCCCGGCCTAGGACACCGCCCTTTCACGGCGAAAACAGGGGTTCGAATCCCCTTGGGGACGTTTTTATCTTGTAATTTTTAATGTTATCGGTTTCACTGATATTTCTATATATCCAGACAAAAGATAATAATAAGTCAAATGTCACGATATCGATAAATTAATCACCTCCAAAAATTCATCGTTGAATTATTCTCTTTAATTACAAATCCGGTTGATTTTTCCGATTAATTCCGCGATTCCCGGCGCGTAAGGATAAACCTGTTTAAACTCATTACCAATCCTGGCTAATCGCTCCGATTTGGTATTATCACCTACGCAATATGCCGCGTAAATCGCCAGCCACTCCGGAGAATACTCGGCCAAAGAGGAGTCTTGAGGAATGAATTCGCTTATTCTCGTTAACACTTCCGGTCCGGAAAGAATTTTATCAAGAGCCAATGCCAATAGGATTTTAAGCTCCCAGTCATCTATCGACTTTATGGTTTCTATTTTAGAAAAAAGCTGTTCTTTAATGGCGGCTTTATTGTTATTTTGCTTTGATGCTTCGAGGTAAAGAGATATCATTCCGGCAAATTGATTAGATAAAGCGGCCTGGTAAGATTGATACTCAGGTTTGTTTTTATCGAAGGCAACATCGATTCCCTTAAGTCGGGCCAGCATTATAATTTTTTTCGTGCTGTCGCCGGCAGACAACGATCCCGCTTGCAGAAAGTCTTGTAAGAAGGCCGTTTCAATTTTGCTTATAATGTATTGATTAAGAGTAAGGTAAACCGGCGAAAGAATTGAACTGTCTTTGGCTGCTATTTTTTGCTCAAAATCGGGGGGCGCAATTTGATTCGCTCCTGGGATATATACCGGCATAGTTTGCCAGGCGATTAGAGGGTTGCCGGATTTCATTACGGCGTAGGCAAGCGCGTATCTTAATGAGGGCGCTTCTGACGTTTTCAATTCAGTCGTCAAGATGGCAATCCATTCTTTTGGATTGGCTCCCGCATTTATAGATAATACCGCCCACAACGCTATTCCCGAGGGCGTCTTAATCAAACCATCATTATACGGCCGATACCAATCGTTTTTAAAGTTTCCACCGGCCGTAAAATTGGCGACCATGCCAATTTCACGAATTTCAGGAGCCGTTCCGATTATTTCGCGATTAACGAAATCCAGCGTGAAAATGGCCGAGTCCGCTTCCCCCTTTAATAAATAATCAACTGTTGCGGCGGTAATATCCCCCGATGAGCATCGCCTTTTGACGCAACGGTCATGGCATCCCCAAAAGTAAGCGGCCGTCAATTTGCTTTGCAATTCATAAAGGCGTAAATCCATGAAAGCCGCCCTATATAAATAATCAGCAATATCAAGGCTGTCGCTATAAGAGAGGGAATCTTTATCGATTAGTTTGGCGAGCTTTCCGGCATAATCCCAGGTCAACGTGCCGCGCTCCACCATCGGCACAGATGTTTTTTTATCGTTTTGACAACCGCCGATTAATATGAAAATACTCAATGCGATTACAATCAACAAATCACTAATCGTTTTATCTGTGCTTATCGACATCAGAAAAAACCTCCTTAATTTATCGTGATTATTCATGCCTGATAATATAATAATTTTGCGGCGACTGTATCGAATAATATTTAATTTAATTGGCAGCCGATTTTAAAATGATTGGCGTGATTGCATCGTATAAAGTATAATAATGAACGTAATCGGTAATTATTACAGGAGGATAGTAATGAAAAAAACGGTAATCATAACGGGAATAATAATCGGAATTATTATATTGGCCATGTTATTGATTCCGATAATTTTTAAACCCCAAATTATCGCCATGGTCAAGGAACAGGCAAATAAAAATATCCGGGCCGACATCAATTTCAGCGATGTCGGGTTTAATCTTTTCAGTCATTTCCCCAATGCCACGATTTCAATAAGCAAGATAACTATTATCAATCGAGAACCGTTTACGGGCGATACGCTGATGGCTCTGGGCAAAATCGAAGTTACTGCTAATTTAGCGGCGTTGCTATTTTCAAAAAAAATAGACTTGATTTCGCTA
Organism: Candidatus Zixiibacteriota bacterium; assembly: GCA_012517955.1. Lineage (GTDB taxonomy): Bacteria > Zixibacteria > MSB-5A5 > UBA10806 > 4484-95 > JAAYTW01. Next base: position 9,014 of record JAAYTW010000146.1, read on the forward strand.
AACATCATCGAGCCGAAAATTAAACTCCTTAAAGATGAAAGTGGGCGAGTAAATTGGGATATCATGATTCCGGCTGAATCTCAGACGCAAAATAAATCATCGTCCGCAGGCGTGAATCTTTCAATACAAGATTATAAGATACAAAATGGAACATTATCGTACATAGATAAACAAGGAGCGACTACCGCGGAGATATCGGGTTTAAATCATCGGGGAAAAGGAGATTTCGCCCGGCAGCAATTCACGCTTTCGACTTTAACTGAAATCGCCCGATTATCGGCGCAAGTCGGCAATATATCATATCTCAGCGATGCATCCCTGAATGTTAAAGCGGATATTGACGTGGATATGGCCGCCCGTAAGTTTTCATTTAAGGAAAATGACATCAAACTCAATAATCTATCCCTGAATTTTAACGGTTTCGTGGCTATTGCCGGCGATGACATACATATTGACATAAGTTTCGCGTCGCCCAAATCGGATTTCAAGGATATTTTATCGATGATACCGGCGTTTTATAAAAGGGATTTCGACCAATTAAAAACGGAAGGCGAACTGGCGTTTCAGGGGAAAATTCAGGGAATCTATAGCAAAACCAGAATTCCTTCGTTTGATATCGGTTTAAACGTCAACAACGGCATGTTTCAATACGGACAAATGCCCACTCCGGTCAAACAAGTCACCGTTGAGCTTCAATTAAAAAATCCAGGCGATAAGCTTGATGATATCATAGTGGAATTAAAAAAATTCCATCTGGAAATGCTCAATGAACCTATAGATGCGCAATTAACGGCCAGAACGCTGCAATCCGACCCCGAAGTAGATGGTTTCATCCGGGGCAAGATTAATCTGGGCGAATTTAAAAATGTTGCGCCCTTAGGCGACTCGGTTAAATTGGACGGGCTGGTCAGCGCCGATTTTAAATTCTCCGGAAAAAAATCAGCATTGGATAATAAACGAATCCAGCAAACATCAGCCAGCGGGACCATATCAGCGATCGATATTCATTATTCGGCGCCAACGCTTCCGGTACCAGTCAACATAAAATCGGCCGAATTGACGATAAGCCCCCAACAAGCGACTTTGAACAATTTTACTCTGATAATGGGAAAAAGCGATCTCAAAGCGAGAGGGTCGCTGAACGAAATTGTCGGTTATATATTTTCCGGCAAAACGTTAACGGGTTCCTTAACGACCGAATCCAATAATTTCGATTTGAACCCATTCTTGGTGTCGGAAGGTGGTTCCCTCAATGCTATCAAGCTTCCAGACAGAGTGGAATTCATGATGTCATCTCATTTTGGAACGGTAACGTTAATGAACCTGGACATGAAAGACGTCAACGGCAAAATAGTCCTTAAGGACCGGGTCTTGAATTTAGTGGACCTGAAAGCGAATATGCTTCAAGGAACAATGACCGGCAACGGCTCTTATCGATATATCCCTCCGGCTAAACCTCATATCGACATGGGCTTGACTCTAAACAACATGTCCATTCCCGAAATGTTTAAGACGTTTGTAACGGTTCAGCGTTTGGCTCCATTTTCACAATATATGGAGGGTTCTTTAAGCAGCAACCTCCGGATTGAATCGGACCTCGGAGATTCTCTCATCCCAATCTGGAGCAGCCTTAACAGCCAGGGTTCTCTCGATATACCACAAGCGAAAATCGAAAACTTCGCGCCTCTGAACAAAGTGGCCGAAACAATCAAGCTATCGGCTTTAAATAATCCGACCATGGCTAACCTTCGTGGGGCTTTCGCCATAAAAGACGGCCGATTCCATCTCAATCCGACTCCGCTTCAACTTGGCCGGTATCAATTGACTGCTTCCGGTTCAAATGGTATTGATAAATCGTTGGACTATAGTCTGAAGATTCAAGTCCCTGCCGCCGAAATAAAATCCTCGGCCAATTCAGTTATATCGGGTTTAGTGAAACAGGATGTAAATTTGCTAACAGATGAAACGATAGTGGTTGACGTCGGCGTAAGCGGCACTTTCAATGAACCTTCCGTTAAAGCGAAATCGTCGGAAATTGTAAAAGGAACCGCCGACCAACTGAAAAAAGCCGCGGAGGCCGAAGCCGAAAAGCAAAAACAGGAAATTCAAAGGCAGGCGGAGGAAAAAGCCAATCAACAAAAACAAGAATTGGAAAATAAAATAAAAGACAAGGCCAAGGATAAGTTAAAGGGTCTTTTTGGAAAATAATAAATTCCGGGCAATAATAAAGGGCGACCATCCGATCGCCCTTTATTATTATCTAAAATATGAGGTACAAGCTTTACAATTACTTTTCGTTCTGATGTTTGGGGTTTATTAATATGGGTTTTATTCTAAAGGGGGGTGGGAAAAAGTGGCAGTAATCAAGGGTAGTTAAACCTTTGAAATAACTCACCAGCTTAGTGATATCCGACCCTCGGAATTCGCAATTACCATTGACATCGCCCGCGACATACAAATAAGAATGGGTGGAATCGAGATAACAGCTGTCAGCGGGGGAGGGGCCCAAGCCCTTAAAATATCTGACCCCATACGTGACATCACCCGCGATAAGGTTTCCATCGCCGTTTATATCGCCCAGTGAATAAGTACAGCTGGGAGTCATTACCAGCTCCAGCCAAGTAGTGTTTCCGGCGGTGATATTGATGCCATTGAGAATCGTGTCGTTATAGCTGGGATGAGTAAATGAGAAATCGTACGAATTCGCTGGAATATTCCCGATATAGAACTCGCCGGTTTCATTCGTAGTATCTGTTTGGGCAAATCCCAGCGCCCTGACCACTACTCCCTGAATTGGATTAAGAAGCGTGAAATCCGAGGCAATCATTCCGGCCGCCGCCCCTGGTCTTGCCCTCATCTGCATATTTATGGTAACCGTAGCCCCCGCGTTAACTGCTATGCCTGTTCGGGATGTATCGATATAGTTGGGATGTGAGTAGGATATTGTATAAGTTCCAGCCAGGACTGTCATCGAATAGGCCCCTCCCGTAAATGTCGTATCGCGATAGACGTGTCCCGCACCATCATTGGCTATGATTACGGCATCCGCCAGCGGTCCGCTGTTGCCGCTGACTATGCCATTGATAGTTCCGGTCGTCGGCATACATTCCAACGCCGTGATTTTTAAATCATCGATGTTCCAGCCGCAATACTCCCAGCCCGAATCGGTCGGCCCGATACCAAATCTGATTTGGAAATTGGGATTATTATCAGCTACCGCGGAAACATCATATGTTACTAAATTCCAACTTGATTCGTCAATAGTAGTGGACCCATTTTCAAAAAGAGTCACCCAGGAAGAGCCATTATAAGCGGCCAGATATGCATGGTCGTAATTGTTACGTTCGACACCCAGCCAGCGATAAAATTCAAGCGACACATGAGTGCGTCCGGAGCAGTTTATCACGGGCGATGTGACCCAATATGTAGTTGAAAGACTGGGGCTATAGTCGCCGCCTGTACCCGATGTGTTATCCGTACCAAGAATACCATCATCGGAGGTGGGAGAATGGTCGGTCGACGGATCCGGACCGCCATAATAATCGCTTCCGCTGCCGCCGTTGGCCGCGCTAATGGTCCATTCGCCTGCGCCTCCCATACCGGTCCAACCAAGATTGCTGGAGAAATTGTCTGAAAATAGGGTTATTATCGCGCTGGCTGATACAGCTGAGTAGTATCCTGTCGGGGCATCAGATGGGTCTGTTACAGTTATTCCAGTCGTGGTTTGAACAGTGAAGTAATACTTGATATCGGCGCCGCAAGTGCTGGTAGGAAACGTCGCGTCATACACATTATTGGATACTTGTGTCATCGCTACGTTTAACCAGCCCGATCCAAGATTGTAGTAGAATCTGCCGGTGCCGGGTTGTGGAGTCGCGCCCACGCCTGTTACAGTGACGCGGACAGTAGTCCCGCCCGATGGCAACACTGTCGCCGGTCGGCCATTGGGATAACTGAATGTGACCAACGTCAAAGCCGGACAATCCAAATTATGAGCCCCGAACCCGGTACAGATTTCCGAAAAATGGGGCGTCCCGTTATTTATATTTCCGTCGTTATCATCGAGAGTTAGATAATCGACAGTAATGCTTGGTTCAATCATTTCGCCGGTGTGAAGAAGCATCGCATTAATCGCCAAATTGGAAATTATATCTCTATAAGTGGTCGGATTAGTTGCCAATAAGGCGTTTCGCGTACTCCACACGGAACCGGACAATAGCTGGCCGCAATAATGGATTTCATCATTGCAGGGATACTGTATCGAATTATCACCTGTTCGTAATGGATTTACGCAATCGCCGTAAAAACCGATGGCGGCGCCGGGATTATCAGTAATCAATTGTCCCATCACGTCGCCCATCCCTTCGCCGTATTGTCCCTGGCCGCTTCCAGCCATTGCCACCAGATGATGGCCGTATTCATGATGGATAACTGTCGAAAACGCCGTATTAGGGTAACCACTTCCCGCGCGGCAAAATGTCAACGAAACGCCATCGTACCAGGCATTGCCGGGGCAATATCCTGTATTATCATTAACATATACAGGAAATTCGGTTTGAGTATAGATGGTGGGGTAAGTCGGATTATATTTTAGCGTATAATCCCTGACTACATTAGAATGCAAATAGCCATTTACCTGGGCCCTTATGTATTCGGTGTTTGAAGAATTATGGGTAAAATTCGCCGGACCTGGAGGCGTAACTGACATGTAAAGCGAATCGACCGCGCCGGCCTGATTGTATACTCTGAACCAGTGACCGCGCATTGTCGAGACCACGGTAACCGCCGATGAGCCACCGTTCGTTATAGTATATGCTCCCAGAGAATCGGCATAAGCGCTGTTTCCGCCGGAAATAAAAACGCGGGCATAAGGCATCCCAGTGCTGACTTCATTCCCGCATTGTTCAGCCTTAAAATTCTCGGTGGCTAATCCATTAACCTGGCCGGTAACGTTCACATCAATTACCAAATTCTCCTGGTATAGAATTTTACCGGCAGGATCAACCACAAAGCGATATTTCTCGGTAGCCGGTTGGCCGTTTCCGGCAATAAAATCGATTGCTATCGTTGGGGCGGTTTTTTCAAACCTTTTGCCGGCCCAGATTACCGTTCTCGGTTTATTGAAGTCGACAAGTTCGGGGTAATTCGCCAAGAATGCCAACTGGATTTGTTCTGGATTGATGGTATTGCTGGGTGTGGAAACATCGAATCCCTCCAGGTTCTTAATCGTCGAAACGGCCATCACTAAAGGATAATTGCTTTCATTACGAACAAGTAATCTTAACTCGCCATTAAATACCGGCAAATTTCCTTTGTACTGCGTGTAATACACAAGCGTAAATCCATATTGGCCGGTGGCAGGGTCATACATGAGCTGCTGGGTTTTAAGTTGGTCGTTAAAGGCGCATTCTTGGTGGAGGTCGGCCGGGTCAACCGAAAAAACGGCCGCGTGATTTAAGCGAAAATTTTCTGCGCTGGCAAGCGGATTGCTTCCCTCGCTGAAAGGCGCTCCATAAATTTTCGTTATAGCATCTTCTTCGGTATAATACTTTGTTCCGGGATAAGTCGACTGTAACTCATCCAAAGCCCTCATCGCATTTTGATTCATGGCAAAAATCGCCGATGAGAAAATCGTCAAAAAAACGCTTATCATCAGCGTTAAGCCAATGCACCGTTTAGCGCTCGCCATTTGTACTCCTTTTTTGGCATATTAAAAATTTTCAAAATACTAATCAAAGATATATGCCGGGCATCGCAGGAAATTATCTGTCCTCTATATCGGTTTTGCAACCATAACGCGAATTTGTTGATTGATTCCGTAATTTTAACCGCCCTCTATCAAGAAGATAACAAATCCGGGCTTCAGCCAAACGTCAAGTTTTCACAAATTTAAAATAGCAGGAAACGATATTCTGTCAAGTATTTAATAAGATATCGGGGCTATTATAATGACAACATGATGGACTTGTATTCGGGCACAAGTCCGGAGATCGTAAATTCAGAATGGTTTTAACTACGGGAACGCTTCAGAATCAATGTATTAAGCGTCTCTATAATCAACGCGAAACTCAAGATTAAGAGTATTATGCCGAAAATCCCTGAAATAAAAATATCCGGCTTAACCGCAACCCCTTTTAATATAAGGGGTATTTTTTCCACAAACGGGATTATCAACAGGATAAGCGACCATATAGTCATCACCAGCATAAAAATCATAGGAATAATAGTATATATCGCGTTCCGGCCGGTTTTAGTCAGCCAAACCGACACTGCCAAAAGAGTTAATCCGGCCAGAAGTTGATTAGATGTGCCAAAAATCGGCCAGGCAACCAAATATCCTTTTTCTTCGGTCAACATTAAAAAAATCAGTGGAAAAAGCAAGGTGGCCGCAGTCGAAATCATACCGCCTGACCGACCTTTCAGGCCGAATAATTCTTGAAATATGTATCTTCCTAATCTGGTGCATACATCTAATGTATCATAGACAAAAGTCGAAAAGGCCAGTAAAGCAAATGGAAAGGCCACTCTGAAATCGATTCCAACTAAGCCTAAATAACGAGCCAACCCGTTGGCATAAATCATATTCGGATCATTTTTAAGGATTTCTGAACCCGGCGCCAGAATCATGACGGTTGCTAAGGCTAAAACGGCCACAAATGCTTCCAGCAACATAGCGCCGTATCCCACCGGACGAGCATCGCTTTCCTTTGCCAGTTGTTTTGATGTTGTTCCGGAGCTGACGATGCTATGAAATCCGGAGCAGGCTCCACAGGCCACTGTTATAAAAAGGATAGGGAAAATCAATTTGCCGTTTAATATGCTGGCAAAACCCACAGTGTTTATCGCCGGATACCGAATATCAAATCCGCCGAAAACAGCCCCAATCAGGCCGACAGCTATAGTTAAATATAAGAGCCAACCGCCAAGATAGCCGCGAGGTTGCAATAACAACCACATTGGAATAATCGAGGCGATAAAACAGTAAATAAGCAGGATAATATCCCACTGTTTAGCCGAAATTCCGGAAAGGGCGGATAGTATTGATTGAGGAAGATGTGGTCCTAACCAGACGATAAATAATACGACTGGAAGAAAAACAGCGGTGGCGATACCGACACCCAGCTTGAATTTATAAAGTAGAATACCCATTATCATGGCTGCCGCTATGTATAATATCGAGGAGGCGGCAACCCCCGGTCCATAAGCTTCGCCGACGGCGACCGCCTTGAAAGTCTGCGCCGTAATGTCGGTAAAAGCAATTACAACATAAACCAGGCAGAGCCAAACAAAAATCATGAAGAGTATATGAGACGTACGCGACATGTTGCCTTTGACGACCTCGACTATGGACACGGCTTTGTGACGTACAGAGGCCACCAAACTTGAAAAGTCATGAATGCCGCCGATGAATATCGAACCGAAAATAATCCAAAGCAAAGCGGGAAGCCAACCAAACCAGATACCGGCAAGTATCGGTCCGACTATCGGCCCGGCCGCGGCTATAGCCGAGAAATGCTGGCCAAGCAATAAATTGGCTTTGGCCGGCACAAAATCGATACCATCATTTATCTGACATGCCGGCGTGACAATGTTATTGTCCAATTTAAAAAAACGAGCCAAAAATTTTCCGTATAATAAATAACCTAAAAGCAACGCCGCCCCGGAAATTCCCACAACATATACTATCACTATCTAACCTCCTTCCCAGCTGCAAAATTGAATATAAATTATTCTCCTAAAGAGTAAAGGGCATTTTTTCGGAAAAGTAGGATATCCTATGCCTCGTAATTTGTATAATATTTTGAAATTAGGATTGACGAAATAAAGGTTTTTTTATATTATATCAATTGATTGTACCTTAAAGGGTAATCGCCGATAAGGATTGGAATTGGCTTCAAATAAAGTACCTTTTTGGACAAAAGTAACCAGGGGAGAGTCCAGAGGTATTTTATATAAGTTGTTAATATCATTATTTTCAAATTTTAACAGATAGGGGAATTACATGAGCAGATGTATTAAGGCATTGCTGTTGTTGTTATGCCTGACGTTGCCCACCATGGGAGAGAACACGCACAATGACCGGGCCGTTGGGCTGGGTCAGGATGTAAAGGCAATCGGGACAATACATAATCAGGTGGCACAACCGATTTGGCAACGACTGGCAGAAATGGATTCGGATATCCGCCGAAATTCCTTAATCGACATAGATATCAGCGGCGACGCGAATCAAAACTCGAAGCTCATTACCGCCGAAATCCAATCTATGTGGAATTCCGGCCGTTATGATGAGGCGCTTGGGTTGTTTTACAACCTTCAAGCCGCGGTGGATAGCGATAATATCGCAATAGGGATTTCCTGGAAAACCCCGGTAAAAAACTATACCGATAATCAAGCCTTGCTTTGGGAACGGGATATTCCGATAAGTATCCAGGATTCGGTTTATGCCGCGACATTGAACGTTCATCAGCCTACGGGCAATTTATTCAGCGTTCTGCTTATTCAGGAGGGGCCATTCCAGTTATACAGCGTTAATTTTTCCACTGACCAAGGATTGACATGGGCCGAAACATACTACTTTATATCATCCGGCTTGATGCCATCGGTGGGGTCGGCCGTAATGGGGAATCGCTGTTATGTTGCGTATCCTTTTTTCAATTCTTTGCGACTGAAATGCTTCGATGTCACAAACGGCCGTTTACTGGAGTTCAACGACTCGACTTCCACCGTCAGAATCTGTAATATAGGAGCAGATGATTCTCTAAAAGAAATCTGTTTGATTTCGAATTCCAATCAATATAACAATCGTCTCTACTGCAGCGCCATTTCAACTCGCGGTCGCTTGATTTTTTTCTGGGCCGGCGGTGATGCGACTATTTGGAATGAGATTTTGACCGGTGTCGGCAACGCCGATAGGGGCCTGGACGCTTGTTTTAATGAACAATTCGGCGATTATTATCTTTATGTTTCATACATAGATAATTTTAACAGAATGAATGTATTTGGACGACAAAACCAAACCGGTCCCGAACAGGATGAAGCCGGTATGCTTGGCCGTTAAGAAAGAGGGAACCATGCGAATAGCAATAAGAATATTGATAATTATGGCGCTGGCCGGGTTTCCTTTAACCGGCATCGCTCAAACAATTGAATTCACGGACAATTGGAGTCCCAACCCGCTATTTACGGTTGTATCGCAATCAGAGACCGGCATCGAATTGATTTTCAGCACTCACCAGGTTGTGATTGAAGAACGGGAAGTCGATGGCGTAACGATGCAACATTATGGGGTACCAGGTATCTTCCTGAGTAACGATGAAGGGGCTCCGGATATACCGGGCACAGGCCGGTGGATAGCCATACCGCAGGGGGCGGAGGCAAGGTTGAAAGTGCTGGAGACCAGAACAGATACTCTCCACAATGTTGAAATTTGTCCGGCGCCGAATAATCCGCCGGAATCGGATGATAGCCCATTGCGTTATGTCAAGAATCAACAAATCTATGGGACAAACGCTTTTTATCCTGAATCGCCGGCTAAATTATCCGCCCCTACTCAAATCCGCGGTGTCGATGCCGCGATTGTCGGCGTGTCGCCGATGCAATACAATCCCGTCACGAAAGACCTTATCATTTATAAAGACATGCGGATAAAAATTGATTTTATCGGCGGCAACGGCCATTTCGGTGAGGACAGACTTCGCAGCCGTTATTGGGAACAAATTTTACAGGGGCAGTTTATTAATTATGAATCTCTTCCTCGTATCGATTTCTCCGCCCAACAAAGGTCTATAGCCACCGACAATGTCGAATATATCATCATCATACCCAACGATACGATTTTCGCGGCCTGGGCCGATACTCTGAAAAACTGGCGCCAACTTCAGGGAATTTCCACCAGCGTTTTCACTCTGGCGCAAATAGGCGGAACCGATTCGGCCCACATCAAATCATTTTTGCGCAATGCTTATAATACATGGTCGCCGGCGCCGGTGGCATTCCTGATTCTGTCCGATTTCCCCAACTCCGGCCTGCTTACTTATGGCGTAACATCGCCGCGGGTTACTCACCCCGATGTCACCAGGATGGCTTCCGATAACTGGTATGCCGATTTCAATAGCGATGGCTTACCGGAATTGCATATCGCCAGAATTTGCGCTAAAACTCAAGCGCATTTAAGCACGATTATCAACAAGATGCTTAA
>JAAYTW010000147.1 GCA_012517955.1 Candidatus Zixiibacteriota bacterium
AACTATATCCAATCTTTATCTGGCCATTGAGGCCGACTTGACGATTATTCCTGTTATCAACAAAATCGACTTGGCCTCCGCAGACATTGAGAGGGCCCGGCAGGAAATAGTCAACCTTATCGGTTGTTCGCCCGATGAAATATTGGCGGTGTCCGCTAAGGTCGGACTCGGTGTTGAAGCTATTCTTGAGGCGATTGTTGAACGGATAAAACCCCCGTCCGGCGACCCGGAAGCTCCGCCGCGCGCCCTTATTTTCGATTCCGCGTTCGATAACTATCGCGGCGCGGTGGCCTATGTGCGGGTTTTCGATGGCACATTCCGCAAAGGCGATTGGTTGCGGTTTTTTTCCAACAACAAAGAATACCAATGCGATGAACTTGGTTATTTGGTGATGAAATATGTCCCGCAGCCTGAATTAAAGGCGGGCGAAGTCGGTTATCTAATCGGAAATATCCGTGAAGTCGGCGATACAAGAGTCGGTGACACCGTTACTATAAAAAACAATGCCGCGCGGGAGCCGTTACCGGGATTTAAGGAAGTCAAACCGATGGTTTTCGCGGGTATATATCCAACGCAGGCGGAAAATTTCGAGGACTTGAGGGAAGCGATAAATAAGCTTCAGCTTAACGATGCCTCGCTGGTTTTTGAACCGGAAACATCCAGCGCTTTAGGGTTCGGTTTTCGTTGCGGGTTCCTGGGTCTGCTTCACATGGAAATTATCCAGGAACGCCTTCAACGCGAATATGAAATGCCAATCGTTACGACCGTTCCCAGCGTCAAGTATCGCGTAAATCTCGAAAACGGGGAGGTAGTCGAAGTCGATAATCCATCGCTCATGCCGGATGCCGGCCGAATCGCCTCTATCGAGGAGCCGTTCGTGTCGGCCTCGATTATTACCCCGGCGGAATATATCGGCAATCTGATGAAACTGTGTCTTGAAAGGCGGGGAATTCATATAAATACTGAATATATCGATCAGACCCGCGTCAACCTTCATTATTTAATGCCGTTGTCCGAAATCATCTTTGATTTTTTCGATAAATTGAAAAGCGTATCGCGTGGATACGCCTCGCTGGATTATGAATTCAAGGAATACCGCGAGTCTAAATTGGTACGATTGGACATTCTTATAAATGATGAGCCTGTGGATGCCCTTTCGGCGATTGTTCATCGAGATAAAGCCTATAATTGGGGACGAGCCCTCTGTCAGAAGCTTCGCCAGCTTATCCCAAGACAATTGTATGAGGTTGTTATTCAGGCCGCTATCGGTTCGAGAGTTATCGCCCGCGAGTCGGTTAAGCCGTTGCGGAAAAACGTTACCGCCAAGTGTTATGGCGGCGATATAACCCGAAAACGCAAATTGCTGGAGAAACAGAAAGAGGGAAAGCGGCGCATGAAACAGGTCGGCTCGGTCGAAATTCCACAGGAGGCGTTTTTGGCGATCCTCCAGGTCGATAAATAAAGCCGCAAACTTAATGAAAGGAATTATATGACCATTAATGGCTATATTAAAATTAAGGCGCTGGCCAATTTTTGGATATTCGAGGTCAAGCCGCCACTGACACAAGCCCTTGAACTTGTGCCTGATGATAAACTCGATTGGTCGCCAAAACCGGAAATGATAAAACTTGGGCATATATTCTACCACATAGCCGAATGTTCAGCATGGTGGATTGGAACACTTATCGATAAGGAGACGCCACCTCCAGATGTCCCATCAAACGGTTTAACAAAACGAATGTTGTCCGAGATGATGGAGAAACACTGGCAAACGCTCGAAAGATTCTTTTCGCGGTGTCCGGAAATTCTTGAAAATACTTACGAATATACCGACCAAGGAAAAATCCATAAGTATGACGGCCAGTGGATTATGTTCCATATTTTCGAGCATGATATCCATCACCGCAGTCAGATTAATCAATATTTGAGGATTCTGGGTATAACCCCGCCGCAGATTTAAAGCACCGATAGGGTGGTTATTGCCAATACGACAGCCGAAATATCTTGTAATAATTCGGGCGCGGGCCTAAAATATCGAAAATGGTTGGATTTTTTGTAAATACCGTAACTGTTACGGCCGGCTCTATCATCGGATTGCTTGTTGGGACGCGGTTGAAAGATAAATATAAAACCATAGTATTGAATTCCCTTGGCCTGGTGACAATCATTATCGGCGTAAGGATGGCGGTTCGGTCCGAAAACACGTTGATATTAGTGGCGTCTTTAGTGGTGGGTGGATTAATCGGGGAATGGTTCGGGATAGAAAAACAATTGGAGAGGTTCGCCGAATATCTCAAGCGCAAAGCCGGCTCTTCGGCGGAGCAGTTCGTGCTCGGATTCGTTACCGCGTCGCTGCTTTTCTGTATCGGGCCGATGACGGTGGTCGGTTCTTTTGAGGACGGGCTTTACAACAAGGGAGAGCTTATTTATATTAAGTCACTTATGGACGGTTTTGCTGCAATCGCTTTAACGGCGGCTTTCGGAGTGGGCGTCATGTTTTCGGCAATTGTCGTTTTCGTATATCAGGGTTCGCTGACGTTCGCGGCGCGTTATCTCCAACCTTTTTTAAGTGATTCCGTGGTAAATGAGATGTCGGCGGCCGGCGGGGTAATCGTGATTGGCATCGCCGTTAATGTCCTTGGTTTGGCCAAGATAAAAGTAGGTAATCTAATTCTGGCATTGCCTTTGGCGGCCGTTATCGCGGCCCTGGCAATACATTGAATTGGAACAGAACAATATATTTATCCGTTAATTAAGGAGAAGTATGTCGTACGCAAAATTGCTGGATAAAAGATACGATTCAACGAAAAGGAAACTCGGGGCCAAAAGCAAAGTGTGCCTTTTAAGCGGCCGCGATATTTTCGACGCCATTCGCGACCAGAAAATGATAATGATGGCCTGCAATATTCGGATTAAACATGTGGTTCCGGGTATCATGCGAGCTGCCCAGGAGTTGGACGCGATAGTTGGTTTTGAGCTGGCCAAAACGGAAGGCAACCTTGATGGCGGTTATACGGGACAAAATCCCCAGTCGTTTTTCGAGATGTTGGTAGATTATGCGGAGAGAATCAATTTTACCATGCCTTTCTTTATTCATGGCGATCACATAACCGTAAAAAATACCAGCGAAAAGGAGATTGAATCGGCACGCAATTTAATTGCCGCCGAATTGGAAGCCGGCTATACTTCTTTCTGTGTCGATGCTTCTTTTAACCCCCTTGAGGATAATGTTCGGATAACTACAATGTTGGCCAAACCAATCGTTGAAGCCGGTTGGGGTTTGGAAAGCGAAGTCGGCGAAATAAGTTCCGCGGGTCAGGAGGCTCACGTGACCACGGTCAAAGAGGCCACTGATTTTATCGATGGGATTTTGGCTGGCGGAATCAAGCCTAATTTGCTCGCGATAAACAACGGCTCCAAGCATGGCAATTACCTTGAAGGCGAGGAAATAAACATCGACCTTAAACGCACCGGCGAAATCGCCGAGGCAATCGCCAAACATAACATCCGGATAGCCCAACATGGTATAACCGGCACGCCGCCCCATATTCTCCAGAAATTCGCCGATTATGGCATTCGCAAGGGGAACGTCGGGACCGAATGGCAAAACATCGCCCACCGAAATCTGCCTCCGGATTTACTTGAAAAAATGAAAGAATGGTCGAAAAATAATAATAAGAATATCAAAGAGGCGACCAAACCATTTAAAGCGGAAATCGACGGTATTCCTTCGACCTATGCCGACGCTATCGCTTCCGATGCGTATCTGGCCGCGAAGGAATTTTTAACCGCTTTCAGGGCAGTCGGTTCGGCGGCATTTTTAAACAAGCAGGTCGGATAATTATGAAAAGATACTTGACTTTACCCGATTTTTATTTACTTTTGACTAAACGAAAGGGGTTTTTATCGCGACTGGCTAAAGGGTATGTGGCGTAAGCGCCGAATAGACAATGAGAATAGTCGCCCTTTTGTCCAGAGAATTGTCGGATCGTCCTGGGGATGGTACCGATTTAAAGGAGGAGTTGTGAAACTCGCCCCGTTCGCGGTATTAACAGCCTTTTTGTTTTTGGTTTTTTCTCCAATTTATATATCTGAAGGAATCGCCGAGACGACCTTTGATTCGGACGTTCTGATATTGGATTCCGGCGAATCAGGCCTTACTTTGCAATATTCGGCCCCGCCCGTTACTTTTACCGGTATTGACGAGTATCCCGATAATTACCAATATCCGCAAATCGCCAATACCGCCCAAAACCGAATACCCGGTCAGCCGTTTTTACCGGTTAAAATAGTCCCAATCGCCGTTCCGTTTGGCGCGAACCCTTCCCTGACTATTTTGAGTCAAGAATACTCACCGATAGAAAAGAAAGTCGATATTGCTCCTTTTGTGGCCGCGCGTTCTTACTCGGAATTCTCGCGGCTTTTATCGGAGAATAAAATGACTTTATCGGATTGGCCGGCACAGGTTGCCTATGTATTTTCGGATGAGGTTGTGCGGGGTTTACGAATAATCAAAGTCGCGCTCGCCCCGATTAAGTACCAGGGAGGATTGCTTTTTCTTGCCGATAATCTAAAAGTAAGGGTCGATTTCAATATCGGGAAAAATCAGCTGCCGCCGGCGGAACGCCCTAATGGGTTTGTATTCGACAAAATATTCTCGGCGACTATCGCCAATTTTGACCAGGCGCATAATTGGAGGACCGATTGGCCGCCCCCTATGTATCGTCTTCCCCAAACTCCCAGCCCTTTTGATTCCGCCGCCGTATGGGTGAAACTTGAAATCAGCGTTTCCGGAATTTACAAAATCACCCGCTACGAATTGGCGGGAGCGGGCATAGATGTCAACCAAATTAACCCTCAGCAATTTCGCGTATTTTATGGCGGTGGGAAAGAACTTCCCTTTAACAACAGCGATCCCAAACCGCAGCTGGTGGAAATCCCGATTTGGGTTTCCGGGGCCGATGACGGTTCATTCGATTTCAATGATCAGCTGCTGTTTTACGGCGAAGCCACCGACAGATTTGATTATAATCCATCTTCCAATAGTTACATTTATCGCCGTAATCATTATACGAACAAAAATGTTTACTGGCTGACCGCCGGAGGCAGTTTCGCCGCCGCTCCGAAAAGATGGTCAACCGTCAGCGGCGCGCCTCAAGGGTCGCCTTTAATGGTAATGACCAGCTTCGATGATATCACCCATGACGAGCAAGACCATCAATTCTATCGCTCTGATCCAAGCGGCGAATATGCCAGCTACTTTCAATGGTATTGGGGATTGCAAACGGATTTTTCGGTCAATGTCTATATGCCTGATTTTGTCCAAGGCACACAGGCCAGAGTAGCTGCCAGATCGCGGACGGTTTTTGACGGGCTAAAAGTGAGAAACGTAGACGCGGTTCGCGATTCAATTTATCGGAGCACCTATTACAGCATATTGTTTTTCAGAAGTTCCAATTTTACGCCCGGATATAATACCATAACGCTGCATTCATCTACCGAGTTTTTCTTCGATAATCTGGAAATTTATTATACGCGTTTATTGAAGCTGGTCGATAATACGTTGACCTTCTCTTCGCCGATAAATCCCGGATTGATTGAATATCATGTATCGGGAGTGCCATCGGATTATATCTTATTGGATATTTCGGCGCCCGAAAGCACGTATCAGATTAGCAGCGACGCATTTTCGGGCGATACGCTGAAGTTTCAGCAATATAACGGTCACCGGCACAGGTTCTTTATAACAAGCCCCTCAAGATTTAGAACGGTAAGTCGATTTATTCCTTATCAACCCGACAA
>JAAYTW010000148.1 GCA_012517955.1 Candidatus Zixiibacteriota bacterium
ATTCTAAAAATCCCCCCATCGGCACGCCACGCGCGATTCTCGATAATTTTACTCCCAACGGTTTCAAAACATTAATGAGATACGCCGCAGTCGCTTCCCCTTCCGTATTGGCATTGGTCGCAATAATAACTTCTTTGACACCGCTTTTTATACGCTTTTCCAGCGACCCGACATTGATGTCATCCGGCCCCACGCCATCTAATGGTGACAGCGCGCCGCCCAGAACATGATAATGACCACGATACTCGCCGGCGTTCTCTATCGCGGTCACATCCGAAACTTCTTCTACTACACAAACCAACGAACTATCTCTTTTCGGGTCAGCGCAAATATCACAGAGTTCATTTTCGGCCAAATTGCCGCATTGCACACAAGGTTTAAGATATCTTTTGGCCCGAACAATTGCGTTTGCGAAAGCCTCAACTTTATTTAGCGGCAATTTCAACAAAAAGAACGCAATCCGGGAAGCGCTTTTCTTGCCTATCCCGGGAAGAATCGTCAAGTGCTCGATAAGTTCGTCAAGAATACCGGACATCGTCCTAAAACTTCAAACCGGGAATCGGCAAACCGGCGGTAAGTCCGGATAACCCTTCCTGCTGAAGCTTCTCCGCTTTTTCGCGGGCCTGATTTACGGCGGCTAATACCAACTCCTCAAGCATTTCAACATCTTTGGGATTTACCACTTCCGGGTCAATTTTTATTTCGATAATCTCCTGCCGGCCGTTGGCGATAACTTTAACCATCCCACCACCGGCGGTGCCTTCGACAGTTTTATTGGCCAGTTCTTCTTGCATCTTCTCGATTGTGGATTGCATTTTTTGCATTTGCTTAAGTAAATCGCCCATGCCCTTGGCCATGTATGCTCCTTTGATTATGTCAACCATGAAATCTTGATTCATTTATACGCTCCCTTTAAAACCGACATCCTCTCCATTAATTAAATCGTGAAGTTTTTTTATCTGAGGATGCTGATTTAAAAATTCCTTTGCGTGCTGTTCCACGCTGCTGCTCCATGCCCCGTTTGTCTTGCCGTTGATGTTACCGTTATAGACGCCATTTACGCGGTTATCTGGCATTCCTTCTATTTTAACAAATTCCACATCAAGGCTTGTACCACAAAATTCGGCCAGTTTTTTAACAATATAATCCCTATTATCTTTAGCTAGATATTTCATTAAATAATCATTTGCCCCGGGTATGCCTATTTTTATAGTATCAGCCTTGCTCAATTCGGCTTTGGTATGCTGAAGATGACTCCAGATAGCCATCCGCTTTTCTTTCACGAACGCCAGAAATTGCGACCACCATTGATTAACGTCTTCCGGCTTAAATGAGCCTATTCCCATCACCGCCGATTGGGATTGCGAAGAATGCGCATCAACATTTATATTTATAGATAACGACTTGGCGGCAGGTTGCGGCGAAAATAAATTATCAGCTTCCCGAAATTTCGACGCCGCCGTTTGATGACCGCTGAAGCGATTTGACGGTTGAACCGGTCCAGGGTTTCCCAGAATTCCTATCAACTTTTCTATTTGCACGGCTCGGTCAAGATTGGCCATCCGGGTCAGTGTCAATTCCATCGCGACGACCGGGTCGATGCCGGATTTCTTTTCGCCGATATAGTCAGCCATCAGTTTCAGCATCCGAAGGATATCGGCAGTATCAATATCGGCAACAAGCCCACCGGCTTTCTCTTTTTCGGTATTATCCATTTCCAGAATAGCGATATTATCCACACCGTTTTTTATAAGCAACAGCTTCCGCAGCATCGCGGAAATCTCATCCGCCAGCTCATCAACGTCGCCGCCTTCTCCGAAATATTTCTCGAACAACTCGATTACTGATTGTGTCTGATGGTTGGCGATAGCCTCGAACAATTCAAAAAGAAAATCCGTTTTAACGATACCCAATACTTCTTCAGCAAGTTCAGCCGTGACCCCCGATTGGCCGAAATTGATAAGTTGATCGAGAAGCGATAAAGCATCCCTAAGCGACCCATCGGCCTTGCGCGCCAGTAACAGCGCCGCTTTCGGTTCAATTGCTATTCCCTCGGCTGCTGCGACATTGTTTATAGCCTCGGCCAGCGCGCTTACCGGTACCCGCCGGAAATCGAATCGCTGGGTCCGAGACAGAATCGTGGCCGGCAACGCCTGTGGCTCAGTCGTGGCGAATATAAAAATCACGTGCGGCGGCGGCTCTTCCAATGTCTTTAGAAGCGCGTCAAAAGCTTCATGAGTCAACCGATGAACTTCGTCGATTATATATATCTTGTATCTGGATGCCGCCGGCGAGTAGCGGACATTTTCGCGCAGCTCACGGATATCATCGATTCCCCGATTCGAAGCCGCGTCAATCTCAAACACATCCGGGGAGTTTCCTTGTTTGATTTCAAGGCAATTGGAGCATTCACCGCAAGGAGTAGCCGTCGGTCCATTCTTACAATTAAGCGATTTAGCCAGTACTCGTGCA
>JAAYTW010000149.1 GCA_012517955.1 Candidatus Zixiibacteriota bacterium
GAAATTGCCTGCGGTGGAGAATTTAATCCTGGTTGGGGTGCTTGAGGAGGAAGATGGCAATCAGGCATTATTTGAAGATGCTGAAGGGAACGGCTATATCCTGAAGCCGAGCGATCCGGTTCGTAATGGCTATCTGGCGTCAATCCAGAAGGATAAGGCCGTTTTTCAGATAACCGAGTATGGGTGGACCCGTACCGTTGCTCTTAACCTGAAATTACCAGAATTGAAATAAGGAGAATGTGAAATATGAAAAATATCAGGTACATGACGGCGCTGGCGGCAGTGATAATTGGTGCGGTCTTTTTCCTGGCCGGCAACGGTATTCTGTTCAGCCAGACTCAAGAACTAAGCAGCAATCCGTCCAGCGAAGATGCCAAGATTATCAAAACGCTATCGTTAACCAACGCCGATATAACCTCCGTGATGATGTACCTTTCGGCATACAGCGGGATTAATATCGTGGTTTCGCCCAAAGTGGATGCGCAGATTACGATGAGGTTAGCCAACGTAACCTGGCGCCAGGCGCTTGATATTATTCTGGAAACCTATGGTCTTGTCGGAGTGGAACAGCAGAATTATATCAGGGTCGTGAAAGCCGAAGATTATTTCGCGGAAAAACGAGCGCTGGAACAGCATAACGCGGAACAGACTTCGTTGAAAAACCTGCGCACCCGCATAGTCAGGATAAAGTATAACGTTGCCAAAGATTTGACCAAAGCCATGCAGGGTATACTATCGATGCGCGGGACAGTGGCGGTTGATGAGCGCACCAATTCGCTGATTTTGCGCGATCTTCCGGAAAATCTTGATAAAGCCGAAGAGTTATTGGGAGTGCTTGACCGCGAAACCAAGCAAATCAAGATTTCGGCGCAGCTTCTGGAAGTGGAATCGACGGTATTGAAGGAAGCCGGTTTTGATTGGCGGGTGATTTCCAGCAAGGCTCACGCGCTGCCGACCGCGACCTACGATGGGTCATCGCCTACCAACGACGATTATATTCCGGAACAGGATTTAGGCATAGGTTCCTCCAGTCAAATGACCGGAACCCCTATTGGAGATTTTAAATTATCGGCGGTTAAAGATGATTATATGCTCGACGCCATGTTGAAAATGGCCGAATCGACTAATAAAGTGAAAGTTATCGCTCATCCGGAAGTGACCACGGTCGATAATATCGAAGCGTTCATACAGATGGGCCAAAAAATACCGATAAAACAATTCGACCCATCCGGAAATACGATTATCACTTTCTATGATGTTGGTATCCAGATGAGGGTAACGCCGCATATCACCTCGGAAAACAGGATTCTGCTTCACCTGAAACCGGAACGCAGCTCGTATCAATATGACCCGAACGGCGTGATTATCAACACCCAGAACGCGGAAACAAACGTGGTTGTCGACAATGGTCAGACGGCGGTTATCGGCGGATTGACCAAGCAGGAAGAGCTTTCGCTTAGGGTTGGATTGCCGATTCTTAAGGACATACCGATACTTGGCTATCTATTCAGCTATAATAAAAAGAGTATCCAGAATCAGGATTTGGTGATTTTTGTAACGCCTACGATTGTCGATGAACAATTAAGCGGCAATTAATAGGCTAAAACGAATATCGCGATGGTAAAGGGCGCTGTCAAAGGCGCCCTTTTTTGCGATTTCTATAATTATAAAAACCGCCTGATAAAAATAAAATCAATCAGTTGAATAATAATAGTTAAAATACCCCATAGTTTTCCGATAAATATAAAGAGATATAATTAGTTAAGGTTGTCACCCTGTGTGTAGGTGGAATAAATATGTTTATAGCCCAACAAAAACTGATTTGGCTGTTAGCGTTAACGGCGATTATTCTGGTTTTTAAAAAACTTCAACAGGGCCCGGGATCGTATCGCAATAAAATTTACAGGATTTTCACGTACGGAAGCTGTCTATTGGTTACGGGCACGGCCATGGGATTACTGGGGGAAATCGGTGTTCTGGGAACCAATTATTCTCGTTCATGGATTTTCTTTTTGGTTGAAACCGGTATCGGCTATTTGGGCGGCTGGGCGCTGATTGTATGGGGTTTGACGCGGTGGCTGCCATTGGTTTTCACCCTGTCAAATAAAGTTGACAAAGGCGATAAACATATAGGGCTGTATGAATTGGTGGCCAGAATCACCGGTCGCGGCGACTTTTCACCGGCGGCTTTCACACGAATGGCCAATGCGGTAAACGATTATTTGGGATATCAGGCGGTGTCGTTTCATATGCTGAACACGAGCGGCCGACTGGAGTTATATTCGGCGATAGGCTTAACGGAAAAATCGAAAGGTTTAATCGCCAGACCCAAAAGCGGATTATTCGAAAAGGTGTACGACAGCGGGGAGATATTTCAGGCCGATTCCGATTATCCGCTTCATAGCGATATCATAATCGAAACCGTCAGCGGGCCGGTGGTTGACGCGGTATGTTTGCCTGTCGATTGCGGCGCCAAAAGAATCGGAGTGATTACGTTTTATACGAACGTTCCATACGATTTCGTGGCCGACCTGGCGGCGCTGGAATACGTCGCCGGCAGTTTGGGACAGATATGTTATTTATCGGGTCTGGCCAGAGCGTTGGATCAGCAGAAAACGATGCGCGATTTGACGGCGGTGATAATGAAAACGGCGCGTTCCGATGATAATCTGAACACGCAAGCGATTCGTCTTGCGAAATTTACGCGCAGTTTGATTAAGTTCGATACGATGCACATCTACCTGGCGGCCGGCGGCCCATCGCATCTGCTCGAATTCAACTTGCCCTCGGGAGGGAAGGCGGTTATCGAAAGGGGCCATTTTGAAGACCCCAAATACGCGCCGATAAATTGGGTGATAAATAACAAGAAAAGCCTTACCCTTCCGGAACGCGCGGCGGTTTTGCCCCGGTCATTTAGTGTCGATACCCGATACAATTATCTCTACCTGCCTATAGTTATCGGGGGCTCGGTAATCGGAGCGCTTAGCGTGGCGGTATCGGGCAAATATCGATTTAATCTAACGGAGATTATTGCCTGCGAAGCGGTATCGACCGTGCTGTCGGGGGTGCTTTTGAATGAGAGATATCAGCTATCGATAAACGAATCGCTGGACAAAATAGGGGCGATTAAATACTCGCTTGAAACCATTTCGGATAGCGCCAATTCGGAAAAGGGATTGCGCGAGCTGGCCAAAATTGTAGTCGAAAAAACGCCGGCCACTTTCTGTCGAATCATGTTATTGGACAACGACAGGAATCGGTTGCAGACGACGGCCATTTATCAACGCCGCGATTTGTTCTGGGATGACCGGTCGCTTTCGAATTTGCCTCTTTCAGAGCTTTACGCTCACCGAAAAGCAATCGCCACGGGTCGCCCGACAATCATTGGAGACGACAATAAAGGGTCGGCCATGTCCGAATTTGAGACAAATCTGCTTCTTCCCAAAGGCGTTTCGCAGTGCCTGATAATTCCCCTGACAATCAACGGCAAAACAATCGGGTTGATGACAGTCGGCGAAAATCGCGCATCGGCGCGCAACAAGCTGGGCCAATCGGAGATGATTTTCGCGTCGCTATTGGCGATGAATGTTTCGATTTACTTATGGCAGAAAAATATGCAGAAGACTTTGGAAGTTACTCTGGATTCGAATCGTGAAGCGGCCAGGAGGGCTCGTTATTACGAGGCGCAATCGAAGAATCTGGGGCTTGTCTGGGGGTTGCCCAGCCGGATAAACGGGCCGTTGGCGGGCATTCTGGCATCATGCGAATATCTGCAAAACGCCTCCGATATGAAGAGAGAAGAGATTGAAAAATATATCGGCGTAATCTCGCGCAATGCCGAAAAAATCCATCGGGTATCGGGACAATTCGCGGAAGTGAAGAAAGTAATCGATAAAGAGACGGTTTATTGACCCAGTTTATATGCGTAGATTCGATAAAAGGGAAGTAGCAGGCGGAGTTGTTCAGGGGATTGCTTTATCGATTTACGGAATCGTTGGCTTAACCGGCCACGGCGGCGGCAATCACGCGGCAGCCGGCGCCGAGCTTGGTATTATAGGCGGGTCATATATTTTCGTGGTTGCGGCTGCGGCGATGTTTATTATCGGGTATGCCACGCGTTTGTTTCTTGACCGATACGCTGCTCGGAAAACCGCCGCTGTCGCCAATTCAGATGTGGACTCAGGCGGTTCTCGGGAAACTCCTAAAGCGGTCAATAATAATGCCACCGCCGGAATAGGCACCGGCGTAATAAAGCTTTTTCAACAGATAAAGGACAATATCGGCGAAGAGAAAACGCTGAAGCTGGGATATCAACATCTTTTGGCGCTGGCCTGTGAACATCTCGATTTTGATGCGGGGGCGGCGTTTTTATTGGACCATCGCGGGCAGTACAGTCTGAACGGCAGTCACAATATCAATTGCGACCCGCAGGATAAGTATGTTCTCGATAATACCGGCATTATCGCCGATCTTCTGACCAGAGATATTCCCAAATACACAACCGATTTATCGCAGATACCTGGAAATTGCCGTCACCTTTTTGCCGATTATAAAGCGGGCTGGTTGGTGCCGCTTTTACCACAGGGAATTCCGGCCGGAGTTTTGATTTTCGTTCACAAGGGAATCCCACCGAATCGCGAGGATTACTATCCCAAACTGGATTTTGTCAGTATTGCCGCCGGTTGGTTTTTCGAAAACAACCGCAAAGAAAGACTAATCGATAAAGAAAACAAAAAGAATTCGATGCTGGTAAACACCTCTTTGGCGATTTCATCATCACTTGACCTCGATGAGGTTTGCCAGGTGCTGGTCAGCAATCTCGGGCGGGCGTTCGGTTGCAGTTACAGTTATATCATGTTGAGCCATGAAAACGACCGCATCATGAATATCCAGACTTATTTTTCCGAGCGAGGGGGCCAGATATTCGATCCGGGCGAGAGGGAAGTCGATATAGGGGATATGGCGTGGTTGAACGAGCTGATAACCCTTGGGAGTCCGACGCTGCTGGAACCATACGAAATAAACAGGCTTTCGCGCCGCGATAAAGAAGCGTTAAAGCTTGAAGGAAGCGTAAAGACTCTAATCGCCCCGTTAAAACATGCCGGAAAGCTGACGGGTATATTATTTATGGTGGAACAACGTTCCGCCGAAAGGACCCGCCTTGACGACGAGGTGGTTGATTTATGCGCGGCTTTGGTGGCCCAGGCGGCGGCGGCAATCGAGAATGCCAGATTATATATGATGGTTTCGGACAGGGTGGCTCAAATCACGACCATGTTCGATGTTGGACAGGCGTTAAACACGGATTTGGATTTGATTCCATTTATAGAACGGGTTTTGACAGCGATTTCGAGAAACTTCAAGATGTCAACTTGTTCTTTTTTCCTACGCGACTTCGATTCGAACGAACTATACCTGGCGTCATACGTGGGTGAATTTCCAAGGGAAAGATTGACGAGGCGTATCAGGGTTGGGGTAGAAGGAATTACCGGCCACGTCGCGCATACGGGCAAAGCGGTAAATGTCGGCGATGTCACGCTTGATCCCCGATTCGTGGAATCAACCGGCAAGACGGCCTCTGAACTGGCAGTACCCGTAATATTGCATGGGACGGTAGTGGGTGTGCTTGACGTGGAGTCGGAAACCAAGTACGCGTTCAGCGCGCGCGAAGAGGACCTTCTCAAGTCGCTGGTCGATCAAGTCGCCGTAGCGATTGAAAAAATTAAACTCAAACGGCTCGAAAAAGAACGGTCAAATAAGCTGGCCTTGACCAACATTCTGGCCAAAAAACTTTCCGGGGAGCAGGATCAGGGACTATTTCTCGGCGAAGCCGTGAGGGGGTTGACGGAAGGTTTCGGATTTGATCTGGGGGCGATATTTTTGCCTGATGAACATGGGAATCTGTTTTTAGCCAGGCAGAGTTGCCGCTGGGGAGAGGGATATGAGCCTGGATTGGTTTTAAAGCCGAATCAAGGATTACCCGGCAAAGTGGCGATTTCCAGAATTGCCAGCCACCTCGATGAGATAGATAACGATGATCTGGATAATGCGCTGACAGGAGTAAAATCCCGATATTGCCTGCCTTTAATTACAGGCAATATTCTTTTGGGAGTGCTGGATATCCAGGACCGTCGGGCAGGAGCATTTTCGCCGATTGATATATCGACGCTTCAGACATTCGCCGAGTTTCTGGCGGTCGCCCTGAATAATATAAGACTATATAATGAAACCATCAGCAAAGCCGAACGACTGAGCCTGGTGGATCAGATTAATCAAGCCATTTCCAGCACACTGGAATTGGAGGAGCTTTTCGGTAGAATAGTTAAGGCTTTATCGGAAATCACCGGTTATCAATGGGCGGCTCTATTTTATAAAAATGAATCAGGTTATTATATAAGGTCAAGTTATATTCGAAGCAACCGTGACGAAAACACCAAGATAGAACTGCCGCGGTCGGAAGAATTGAACGGGCGTATCGACAAAATAATCAAAGGTGGTCCGCCTATATATTCCAGCGTCGATGAGTTTGCAGGTTCTCGTGAAATTTATGAATTTTTGCAAAAGCAGGGGACTAATTATTTAGCTTTCTGCCCGGTAAAACATCAAGGAACCGTGAAAGGGATACTGGTAATCGGAAGCCCGAATCCGGACGGCTTCAAACAGCAAGACCGCATACTTCTTCACGATGTTTCGACTCATCTTGAAATTGCCTTGAACAACGCCACATTGTATGGAGAAATAAAAAGCGCCTACAACAGCCTTCATGAGACCCAAGAAAAATTATTCCAGAGCGAAAAATTCAAAGCGCTGGGAGAAGTGGCGGCGGGGATTGCCCACGATTTCAAGAACATTTTGGCCGCCGTGAAAGGCAGAGCGGAATTGTTGAAGATTCGAGTTGAACAACAAGATGAAATCGACAGAGAATCGTTATTGAAAGGATTGCAGATTATAGATAAATCGGCGGCGGATGGTGTCAATATATTGTCGAAAATCAACGAGTTCACCAGCGGCGGTAAAAAGAGCAATCCACGCCCCATCGACTTAAAAGAAGTTATCGAGGATACGATAGAAATGACCCGGCCGAAATGGGAAGGGCCCAACTGCGATAAAAAAATCAGCGTTACCAGCGACCTGGTCGATGGTTTATATTTACTGGGCGACCGATCGGAATTGGTTGAGGTGTTCAATAATTTGATTATAAACGCCGTCGACGCCTCAGGCCCGACCGGGAATATAGATATCAAAGCGCAAAATACGGGCGATAAAATAATAATTTATGTAAGCGATAACGGTTCGGGAATTAATCCTCAGGCGTTAAAAAGAATATTTGACCCATTCTATACGACCAAAGGCAGGGTCGGCACCGGACTCGGGTTAACGATGGTTTACGCGATAATCCAGAGGCACGGCGGCGAAATAAGCGTCGATAGCAAGCCGGGGTTGGGCACCACATTCACGATTAAACTACCGGCTTTAACCGGGAAACCCGTCGAAGACAATATGAACGTCCTAATAATTGGGCCAAAGTCAGAGTATAAAGACGCGCTCGAGGGACTGTTATCTAAAAGCGGAATAACGCCTTATTGGGTATCATCGATGAGAGAAGCGGCGGATTTACTTAATAACCGGGCAATCGACGTGGCCATGATTGATATCGATTCGACAGGAAAAGAGGGCCGGTCAATCATTGACGAAATACGCAAGATATCGCCCGATATTTCGGTGCTTCCGATTACGGAATCCGCCGACAAGGGTGATCCGCAAAAGGCGATATTGGATGATATTTCCAGGGCGATTCAGCCGGGCGCCGGAACAGACGAAATCGGCCGGTTGATTAAAAAACTGCACGCGGAGAAGGTCAATGTCGGATAAGCAAAGCACTGCTTTTATCAAACCGATATTCGAGGAACTTGCGGTCTGGGCGAATCATAATCTGAATTCCGATTATTTCGTTTTGGCGATTCGTAATGACTCCCGTTCGGGTTTCCAAATTTTCAGCGGAAAATCAATCGACGGTGGGCGCGCGGCCCATTTAAAAACCTGTCTGGAGGAATTAGCGAAAAATCCCGAAACTCTGCTGTTTTGGCAGTATCATAGTCCGACTAAAAACGTCATTTACGATGAAGACGATAATCTATGTGTCAGCGGAATCAAGGATTCTTTAGGATGCGAAAAAGTGCTTTTCGTTCCGGTGGTTATCGAAGATATCGGGGAAGGTGTTTTGATTTGGGGATGGCGGGCGCCCTCTGCTGATAATTCGATATCGATAATTGAAAAAGCCGCCTTGATTGCCGACCATGTGGCATTATCGCTCAAATTGACGCTAAAAGAAAAGAAGGGGCAGGACCTTAACGCGAAATTGGCCGCTTTGCTGGAGCTATCGACGGCTATTTATTCATCGTTAAATTATACGGAGGTTTTGGAGAAAGCCGTAAGTCTATCGATGGAAATCGTGGGGGCCGATGGCGGTTCGCTGTTTATACTTGATAAGAAGAATGGGATATTAAAACCGCTAGTTACTATCGATAAACGCCATGAAGAGGAAATATCCAAAGTCACGTTGAAAGTCGGGGAGGGCTTAACGGGTCTGGTGGCGAAATCCGGCGTTGGCTTAATATCCAATCACAGCGAGAATGACCCCAGAGTAGTGCAAGTGCCGGGGACTCCGAAAGACCCGGAATCGATAATAAGCGCGCCTTTGACCTGGTCGGGCGAGGTAATTGGGGTTATCACCTTGCGTTCTGAATCGTGTAAGGATTTCCAGCAGGAAGATCTTGATATTTTGACTATTTTCGCGCGTCAGACGGCCGACGCCATAGAAAACGCCAAGTTATTCGACAGCCTGGAAAAGGCTTATCAAGAATTGGCCAGTACCCAAGAACAATTGATAATGACCGAAAAGCTCCGGGCTCTGGGAGAAATGGCCGGGGGAGTGGCTCATGATTTCAATAATGTCTTGGGGGCGATTCTTGGCCGAACCCAGTTATTACTGAGGGCTGTTGAGGATCCCAAACTAGTCAAGCATCTGCAACAAATCGAACAGATGACGCTTGCCGGAGCCAAGACTATCCAAAGATTGCAGAATTTCACCCGGGTGTCATCGAGCGGCCGCTATGAAACAATCGATTTGATAAAAGTCGTGGAAGATGCAATCGAAATGACTCGGCCTCGGTGGAAGGATCAATGCCAAAAAGGCGGCGTGGCAATCGATATCCGGTTTGATTTTAAGGAACGGCTGTCGGTGATGGGGAATCCCGGCGAACTGGCCGAAGCATTTTCAAATTTGATAATGAATTCTATAGACGCGTTACCTCAAGGCGGAGCGATAACGATAAATTCGATTCGACAAGACGATAAGGCCATTCTTACTTTCCAAGATAACGGTGTCGGGATGGATGAAGTCACCTTGAAACGGATCTTTTTCCCGTTTTTCACCACCAAGGGACGGCAAGGAACCGGCATGGGGCTTTCGGTTGTGTATGGGATAATTAACCGCCATAGGGGGGAAATAGATGTAACATCCAAAATAGGCGAGGGCACAACCTTTACGATTATACTGCCGATTTCTCAGCAAACGAGCCCAGTGATAGAAGATATTCCAAAGCCGGTTCAAGTCGCCAAAGCCAGAGTTTTACTGGTGGATGACGACGAAAATATTCGGTCGGTTATAAGCGATATGCTCGATTTGTTGGGCCATCAGGTGATGGCGGCGCCCTGCGGCGAGGACGCGTTGAAGCTATTCCAGAAACATGATTTTGATTTGGTAATTACAGACCTGGGAATGCCGGGGATCAGCGGCTGGGATGTGGTTCGGGCCTGCAAAGAGATGAGGCCGCATATTCCGGTCATAATGATATCCGGCTGGGGAAATCAAATAGATGAAAATATGATAAGCCAGAGTCGTTTGGATGGCGTTCTGGCCAAGCCGTTCGAGATGAATAAAATCAAAGCGATGCTTGGTAAGGTCCTTTCCGGAGATTCCAACCCGGCCGATATAAAGGTCAGCTAAATTGAACCTGTAGGCTTTATCTTCTCCATAATCAATATAATTTTATATTTCACGGGGGCCATCTACTGTGAATTTAAACGCAGGGGTCTGGATTTGCTTTGGGTCTCAATATCCCTTGACATCAATATCATCTCGGCATAAAATCGCTTTATGGCTACTTTGCGAAAAATCGCCCCGCTAATGATTTTTACGCTGCTTCTTATATCATCGTCGTTAACGGCCGCTACGCTCGAAATCAAAGACCGCCCCAACGATGATGGTTCAGGTTTGATTATCAATTGGGATATCGCCGGATTTGTCCCCCCTAAATTGGACAGCACCTATAAATATAAGCTTCAAGAGGCGGTCGCCGGGAGCGCCGATTACAAAGATATCGAAACGATTAACGTCGCCAAAGGACAAAAAACACGCTCCGGTTTATGTGATACGCTGGCTTATAACTATCGCCTGAAAATAGTCGGGCCTTCCGGTGAATCATATTCGGCGATAGCCGGGCCTTTTACTCCGCAACAGAACTGGTTTAATACCGGACGCATAAATGTGATAGTCGGCGTTGTTATAGTGGGTTTGTTGGTTGGATTTTTCATTTTATATGGTAAGCGGGGCGGCCGATTATATATGCGGCCTATAGCCGGCCTTAAGGCTGTCGATGAGGCTATCGGGCGCGCCACCGAAATGGGCAAGCCGATTCTCTATTCGGCGGGACGTGGAAGCGTCACCCGTTCGGCCACGATTGCGAGCATGAATATTTTATCGACCGTGGCGGAGAAAGTCGCCGAATACAACACCCCGCTGATATTTCCCAACAACGACCCGGTGGTGATGGCGGTGGCGCAGGAGGTCATGCAGGAGGGGTATAGTCGGGCGGGTCATCCGGAAAATTTCAATCCCGATAATATATTTTTCGTGACCGATTCGCAATTCGGCTATGCGGCGGCTGTCGACGGGATTATGCTTCGACAAAGACCGGCCACCAACCTGTTTTTCGGCACGTTCGAGGCGGAATCGCTGATTTTAGCGGAAACCGGCAATTCGGTCGGCGCGATTCAAATCGCCGGCACTGATTCATCAATCCAGATGTCGTTTTTCATAGTGGCCTGCGATTATGTGCTAATCGGCGAAGAGCTTTTTGCCGCCTCCGGTTATCTTTCGGGGGATCCGGCAATCTTGGGCAGCATTAAGGGCTCCGATTACTTAAAATTGCTGATTATAATAATAATGGTTATGGGGGCGATTCTTACTTTGTTGAATTTGGACTTTGTTTTAAAATGGTTGACGATAAGCTGATATGAGACGGCAGATACCTTTAGCGATTTGTTTTGTGGTAGGCATGTTCATGCTTGTGCAGTTTTTTATCCCCAGCCGTCCCTCGGTGCGGGCCTACGAGCTGGTTGTTGATTGGACGCAGACCATATTCGTGTTTACTCTTCTTGTCGGCGTAACCGGCATGATAAAACATCATTTAGAAAAGGTATCGCGTAAAAAAGAAGGGTTCGGTTACAATATCGTAACGCTTATTGGGATAGCGGTGATGGCGTTGGCAGGTTTAATTTGGGGGCGGCAACAGGGGCCGTTCGTTTGGATTTTCGAAAATATCCAGTCGCCGATGCAGGCGACCATATTTTCGCTGCTGTCATTTTTCGTGGCATCGGCGGCTTATCGTGGGTTTAGAGCCCGAAATGTCGAAGCGACCCTGCTTTTGGCGGCGGCTTTGTTGGTGATGATTGGCCGGGTGCCTATCGGAGATTGGATTTCGCCCTATTTCCCCAAAATCGCTAATTGGATTCTTGATGTACCATCTATGACGGCCCGTCGCGGCATATTTATAGGAATCGCTTTGGGGTCCATTGCGACGTCATTGAGGGTGATATTGGGCGTGGAACGAACATATTTAGGGAAAAGCTGAGATGAATTTCTGGCGGAAGGCTATTTCAATAGATAAGCGGATTATCTACGTGACTTTGTTTGCGGCCGTTGTAATCCCCCTGATATTCAATTTTCAGCTTCCTAATCGAATCACCAAAGAAGTGCAGGCTGTTTATGATTTCATAGAGGCATTGCCGACCGGTTCGATTATTCTAATGTCATTTGACCACGATACGGCCACGCTTCCGGAGATGACTCCCATGGCCCGTGCTATTCTTCGACATATATTTTCAAGAGGGCATAAAGTTATCGGTACCGCGTTTTTAGCGGAAGGGGCGGCGATTGGCAATAAGGCGTTTCATTTTGTCGGGGATGAATTCGGGTTGAAAGAGGGAGAGGACTATGTGTCGCTGGGATTTCGGCCGGAGGTCAGTTCGGCGATACTTGGTATGGGCGAGGATATTTCCCGCGTTTACCCAAAAGATTACCGCGGAATACCGGTTTCGGAAATTCCCCTGATGCAAAAAGTGAAAAGCTATCGCGACATTGCCCTGATAGTATCGGTATCCGACAACGATTCGCCTAATGCCTGGATTAATCTGGCCAACGCCCGCTATCACAAACCGGTGGCTCCGGCGGTAACCGCGGTGATGGCGACCACCTATTATCCGTTTTTACAGGAGAAACAGATTATCGGTATGGTGCCCGGCTTGAAAGCGGCCGCCGAATATGAGCAGCTGATTAATCATCCGGGCGACGCTTCGGTCGGCATGATGGCTCAAAGCATCGCGCATTTGTTAATCATAGCTCTGGTGATACTGGGGAATATCGCCTATTTCATTTTACGAAAGAAGGGGGCGTGATGGATATTGGCACTTGGGTCGCGGCCTTATTAACTTTGGCGATTTATTCATTTTTATATAAAGATAATCCATTTTATCGTTTTGCTGAGCATCTGCTGGTAGGCGTATCGGTGGGATTTCTGATTGTCATAGCCTACAATGACACGGTTGTTCCTAAAATTATCTACCCCTTGTTCACTCGCCGCGACTGGTGGATAATAATCCCGATACTTTTGGGTGTCTTGATGTTTGCGCGGTTTTTTCCGAAATTCGGCTGGATGTCTCGTCCGGCGATGGCGCTTTATATTGGATTCGGCGCCGGCGTGGCGATACCATCGGTAATGCAATCGGTGATATTAGCCCAGATAAAAGCCAGTATTTCGCCGTTTGCCAATATCTCTTCAATCGGTCAAGCGCTCAATGCCGTTTTAATCTTATTGGGATCGATTTGTGTGCTTTTATATTTCTATTTTTCGAAAAAGCACGAAGGCGCGATGGGGGTTGGTGCGAAACTGGGTATTTATTTTCTGATGATATTTTTCGGCGCCACTTTCGGTTTCACGGTAATGGCGCGCATATCGCTGTTAATCGGTCGGGCGGGATTTCTTCTGCGCGATTGGCTGCACCTAATCAAAATCGGATAAGAATCGGCGAATGAGGCGCGGTACGAAAATCGGATTATTCAAGTAAGGCGAATAACATGCAATGCCGGA
>JAAYTW010000150.1 GCA_012517955.1 Candidatus Zixiibacteriota bacterium
AAAAGTAACGTCAATTTATTTGAGGTGACCGGAGATTTACCCGGAGCCTTGATTCGTTTTAACAAACTCGGCGATTCCAAATACATTCAGAGCGGTTTCAGTCTGGATAAACAATCGTCGATTCGAATTTACGCCATTGGCGAAATTCTATCGGGAGCGGATTCTCCGGCTGATTATGGATGGATAATCAACGCTAAATCCCGAAACAAGGTCTGGGAAATGACCCGTTGGAATACCCATTGGGCGGGCGGCAACAATAAAAATAGATTCTTTGACGAAGAAGTCGAATTGCCGGCCGGCGACTACATTCTTATTTATGTAACCGATGACTCACATTCTTATCCGAGATTTAACGCGAATCCCCCTTATGATCCGATGAATTGGGGAATCACCCTCTTGCCATCGAGGGGTTTTCTAAGCTCCGTTTTTCATAAGTACGAACCGCCCTCCAGAGGTACGGCGTTGGTTGAATTTACGCGGGCGCGTAATAATGATTTTTTTTCGCAACCCTTTAAAATCACCAATCCCACTAACCTTCATATCTACGCAATCGGCGAATATGGTCTTTCCGACCGAGAGTTTGCCGATTACGGGTGGATACAGGATGCCGCCAACGGACGGATAGTTTGGGAAATGACATACAGAAACACCGAACATGCCGGAGGCGCCCGTAAAAACCGGATGTTTGAGGGAGACATAACTCTGCCCAAAGGCGATTATATTCTATATTATTCGACCGACGACAGTCACGCATTCGACGATTGGAACGATTCTCCTCCATACGACCCGGCCGCTTGGGGCATCGCTGTCTATCCAGGAGTCGGATACAAAACGGGTGACTTGATAAAAACGACATTAAAAGACACAGAGGCCGGCTCGAATATCCTGGTGAAAATCGTAGGTGTGCGCGACAATGAAAAACATCGCGAAAAATTCACCCTAACCAAAACGACCAGAATTCATATTTATGCCATCGGCGAAGGAGACCCGTCCGAGATGTTCGACTATGGTTGGATAATAGATATCAGTACCGGACGGTCCGTTTGGGAGATGACTTGGCGAAATACTGAACCAGCCGGCGGCGCCCGAAAAAATCGTCTATACGACGATGATATCACTCTTGACCCCGGTACTTACGAAGTCTACTACGTCAGCGATGATTCACACTCTTTCAATGACTGGAATTCCGCCAAACCGCGGGATCCCTACAATTGGGGAATTACTGTAAGCATTTCAAAATGAATTTTCCCCGCATATTTCTCCTCATCTGAAAACGGCTCGCAAGAGCCGTTTTTAATGGCAGGACCCGAACTATTAGTTTTATAACGAAAGCTTAAATTTGCTTGGAAATTTCGAAAAATCGTTTTACGGCGGTCGTTAACTCATCCCGATTGGCCGCCGTGAACAAAGCTGGAGAAACGGATTTGGTGAAGTAGCGACCGTATTCTTTCCCCGAAAGTCTTGGGTCAAGCACGACAACACATCCGGAATCGGTCTTTTTCCTGATTAGGCGGCCGAATCCCTGGCGGAATCTGATTACCGCCTCCGGCAATGAAAATTCCATGAATGAAATTCCTCCCCTTGAATCTATTCTATCGAGATTCGCTTTTATCCAGGGCTTATCGGGCACCGCGAATGGGAGTTTTACAATCACCAATAGTTGAAGTTCGTCTCCCGGAAGGTCCACGCCTTCCCAAAAGCTATCGGCGCCGAAAAGAATTCCCGATGTCGAATTGCGAAATCTCGAAAGAAGCCGCGCCGGACTCTGGCTGCCATCCTGGACGAACAGCTC
Source organism: Candidatus Zixiibacteriota bacterium (assembly GCA_012517955.1). Taxonomy (GTDB): domain Bacteria; phylum Zixibacteria; class MSB-5A5; order UBA10806; family 4484-95; genus JAAYTW01. The sequence continues at coordinate 1,793 of JAAYTW010000150.1, forward strand.
GAAGCCGCTATTCAACAAACGTCCGCCGATTAAATCCACCACGGAAATGATATTTTTATAAGCCGTGAACAATATCATTCCCTTGACTTTCACGGCATTGAATAAGTCATAGATGACTTCGGCGGATTCTTTGTCGAAATCGGCGGCGTTCGGGTTAGGCAAAAACCCCGCGCTATAAAAACCGATATTGCGTTTTAAATCAAAAGGACTATCGAGAGCTTTTTCGAAAGTCCTATTGGCCGAATTCAGATTAAGGCCGAGCCTTTGTTTATAATAAGAAAAATCGCCGGCAATCGAAAGGGTCGCCGAACATAGAATCAGGGTTTTCAAGCGGTCGTAAAATCCAGAATCGAGTATTTTGCAGATTTCGAGAGGGGCGCTGATAATTTTGGCGTCGGTCTTTCGCGCCATTTCAATCCAATACACATAATCCTTGCTATCGGCCGCGGTTAAAAATTCATAGGCCATTCGACAATCGCGCAAATCCTGCGACAATGCCCGGGCGCGAATCGATAATTCAAGTTTATCTTTCAACGAATCCATCTCGTCAATCGATTCGGATAAGTCAATCAGTGATGTTTCAAGATTTTTAAGGCTGTTGTCAAATTTATCGATAATCACCTGCGGTACAAATCTGGTAATATCGGTGTAGCTGATTTCGCGCGTTCGGGTTTCCTCATTTGTACCGGAAACGACCGCGGCGGCCAATTTTTCGAAAAACTCATTTGAATCGCCGCGGGCCGCCATGAGTTTACGCTGTACCTTGCTTATTATGTTATTAATAAATTTGGCTTCTTCCCTATCAATAGTAAGAGCTCGCATCTTTGCTAACGCCAAAAAACCTGTTTCGACGGGTCTAACCGTGAATATCTGATTGAAAAGAGTCAGAAACTGACTAAACGTGATTTCCGGGCCAAGATAAGAAGCGGCGATTTTTTCGAGGTTGTGGGCCTCATCGATAATGGCATGCCCCGAGGTCGCCAGTAAATCGCCGCGCGTGCTATAATCAGCAAACAAAAGGTGATGATTGATAACTTTGATATGGGCTCCGGCAGCCTCGTTTTTAATCTTAAATAAAAAACATCTCTTATAATAATTGCATGATTTTCCAAGACAGAAATTTCCATCACAAGACGCTCTTGCCCAGAGGTATCGCCAGCGGGAAATGGAAAAGCCGGTGCACTCGGAAATATCGCCGGTTTTGGTGGTTTCAGCCCAGGTCGCCAGCGAAAGCAAAGCATGCCTTTCTTCCGGTCCAAATGATGATATTGCTTCATTAAGCAATTCGTAATACTTGAATAGACACAAATAATTAGCGCGGCCTTTAAGCAACACCGCTTTAAAATCAAGCCCGAGAGCTTCAGCCACCTGAGGAATATCTTTATTGAACAATTGGTCCTGAAGGTTCTTGGTGCCGGTGGAAATTATCACGCTTTCGCCGTTGGTGACTGCCCAGACGACAGCCGGAATTAAATAAGCCAGCGATTTGCCGACCCCAGTCGGCGCTTCGGCCAAAAATATCTCCGAACGATTGAACGCTCCCGCCACCTGATTAGCCATTTCAATCTGTTGGGGGCGTTCCTCGTATTCGGCAATCGACCGGCGGAGAGCGGTTTCGAAATATTCGATGATAATATCAGGGTGGATTTCCGTATATTCGGCTGAATGTTTTATCTCACCGGAGCCAAAAACATTATCGCCATAATCATAAGAATATGATGTCGTTTTAGGATGATGTCTGGCTATGTTTTCCAACGAAGCAAACACGGTCCCTTTCATTTGCATGCCAAATATCAAACCAGCCGCTATGTTCTGGACGTTTTTAGGAAGGTGCGCTAAGGTCTTTATCTCGTTAAGGTAAAGCTCAGCGGTGACTTCGGCGTCTTTTAGAGCCCTGTGCGTCGGCGGTTCTTTTATTCCGATAAATTCGGACAGATTGAACAGCGAATAAGATTTCTGTCCGGGCCATACTAATCTCGCCAGCGCCGCGGTATCGGCAACAGTACCACCAATGATGGCGGAATACTTATCCGTCAAGTGCCGTTTGATAAAAGAAACGTCGAAATTGACGTTATGTCCGACCAATAAAGAGGTTTCATCGATGAACTGTTCAAATCGAGGGATTACTTCATCAATCGATGGCGCATCGACGATATCATTGTTGGAAATGCCGGTAAGCTGAACGATATCCGGCGTTAAGGAAACGCCGGGATTTATCAATTGAGAAAATTCGCCGGTCTTTTCCCCTTTGACATATTTAACCGCGCCTATTTCGATAATTTTATCGTAATCGAAATCAAGGCCTGTGGTCTCTAAATCAATACAGACAAAAGAATCCAGACGAAAATTCAAGATAATTCCTTATTAGATTTACTATCATAACCTTGGATATATAAATATAGAAATATGCAAACGCAAGGCAATTGAATATAGGCCTATGGCCGGGCGCCGTAAATATTGACCAAGGATTGCGCTATATTCGTGCCTGATTCCTTGAGAATTCGTTCGGATAAATCCTTGAGGACCTCATCGATACGCTTAATGTCGTCGCCGCTAATTCTCTTACCGTATTGACCGTCCGGCCCAAAAGATGAGGGGATATCTTTTTTAATTAAAAAATCATCGGCCGAGCAATAAATCCCAAGCCTGATACTTATATCGGAATATGAAATAGAATCGCCCTTATTCGAGCTTTGGGGCATATTTATAATCGTTAATATACTGTCAACTTTAAAGATTCCTCTGAACCCGCTGTTTTTGAGTTTCTCCGAATCGGGCAATTTATCGAAGACAACTACTTTCTGGAACGCCGATAAGCAGGCCTGACGAACAAGCTCAGCCGTGGCCCGGCCAATCATCAAATCTTTATGTTGAAATTCATCCGTGGGACTGGATTTGGCAACCGATTGCGCCACCACGGGAGAAATATAAAGCGCCAATTTACCGGCTATTTTACTATCGGCCATCTCCGACCAGACAAATTTGGGCTGAGGTCGAATATGTGTTGAACAACCGACTAATAACAAAGAAATCCCGATAATGCCAAACAAAACCCACGGTTCATCAATTAATTTACGCATTTTTCGCCATTCTTTTTTATGATATACTATCAAAAACTTTCACCAAACGTGATTCTGCTTCAGCAACGATTTTTTCCAAGGCGGGGTTATCCACGGCAGCCATAGCGGCGGAAGGTTTGGCGAGCGCGATATAGGTATCCCCGTCTTTTTCATAAATAATTATATTGCAAGGAAGCATCAAGCCTATATTTATCTCGCTCTGAAGCGCCCGATAGGCCAAGGAGGGATTACAAACACCCACAATCATATATTTCGGAAAATCGACGTCGAGCTTATTTTTTAATGTGTTACGCACGTCGATTTGAGTCAAGATGCCGAACCCTTCGTTTTTGAGCGCAGGGGAAAGTTTCTCTAAAACGCTTTCGTAATCGCAATTAATTCTTTTAAGAAATCCATATTTAATCATTATTATATTCTCCTAAAAGGCCTGGAGAAAACAACCGACCAATATTAAATGCCACCCCGCAGAATCGAACTGCGGACACACGGATTTTCAGTCCGTTGCTCTACCAACTGAGCTAGGGTGGCATCGAAAGTGCCTTTTGTCGGCGCTGCTCCCGCGCGATTAGATAACGTTTCCAACTGCCGTATCCAAACGCGCCCCCTATAATACAAATCCGGCCATCGGCGGTCAAGGCAAATTTGGTGAACTGGCAAATTTATCCCAAAAAATACAATAATAATTGAACGCTTTTTACCCTTTCTATTGACATTATGACAATATCGATAGCATATTTGCCGCATGTTTGCAAAAACCGCTTTGTTGACGGCCGCGTTCATGCTTTTTTCCGGCCCCGCGTTCGGTCAGATAATCCGCGGATATGACGGAAATCGGGATTATGAAAACCAGTCCGTTTTCGTTCTATTAGGCTATGTCTGGGGACCGCATTTTTCCGATTTTGTCGAATGGACTAATAATCATTACGCCCAGGAATTCGGGTCGACGGATAGTATCGAAGATTTCAAGGGCGGGATTGATATCGGGGCTGGTTTGCGCAAACGCTTTTCCAGATATTTCGGATTGGAGTTCAAGATTGGTTACCACACGAGTTCTATTAAAAAGCAATTTGACGGCTATAATGGAGCTCTGCCGTTCTCTCAAACACAAAACCTCAATCTTAATGTGATGAAAATAGCCGTTTCTCCGATGATTTTATTCGATTTTTACGACAGCCAGCCAATCGTGCCATTCGTATCGGCAGGCGTAACTTTTTTTTCGATGCGGCTTGATCACGCAATCGATTATTACGTGAGGCACACGAAAGTCGCTCTGGCAAGTAATTTTTCCGTAGGAATAGAGACGCCATTAACCCGAAAAATCAAAGGCGATATTCGCGGCGACTGGACTATAGGAAGCGCCCGGATGCCGGTTTCGCAACTTTACGGACAGCCGGAAAGTTTTAAGATGAGCCTGAACACCTCGCAGATTCATTTTGGGGTGGTTTTCGGATTAGAATAAATTCTTGGTAAAATTTTTCTGACACTATATTTTGATATTTCAGAATGAACAGAGTATCCTGTAAAATTATCGCGACGATAATTTTGACGTTCGGCTTGTCTTGCGCGCCTAAACCAAAAATCGAACCGGCGCCGGCGGAAGTCGCCATTCCAAGCCCCTATGATTTAAAGGCTGTCGCATTTAATGAAAAAGCCACCTTGTCATGGAAAATCAATCGACCGGCGAAATTTGTATCCGGAGGTTATAGCATTTATTTGGCGGAATCAAAATCGGATACGGAGATACTATATAATCCAATTCCTTATCCCGGCGATATCGATGGCGACGCCAGCAAGGAAACATTTGAGATTACCGATTTGGTAAATGGCCGCGCCTATAAAACATGGATAAGGGTACTGGCCGCCGATGGCGCCCTCGGGCCAAGCTCCGAAACATTGATATTTATACCGTATGAGGCCGGCCGACTAACAATCTATTTCGATATTCTTCACGATAGTTCCGGGTACAGTTTCGCCAAACGTAAATATACAAAAGCCCGCGATTATGATAACGATTTTTATTTATACGAAAAGAACGGAATCAATATATCCAGCCCATCTTTATATAATTTGGGATTGAGAAAATCGTATTTTCAGCAGCTTCCCTATCGACCCTCAAAAGAATTCCGGATAGACCTTAAAAGCTTTAATAAGACCAGCATCCCCTTATTGAGCCCCAATATCTATTCAATTCTTACCGCCGATTACGGCTTGGCGCTGATAAAGGTCGGTAAAATTATCGGAACCGGCAATCTAAAACGAGCTATTATCCGATATATCTACTTGCCACAATCATCAAGCCTAAGTTACGATACGATAAGCGCGGCCTTGTTAAATCAGATTGACGGCGACGAAAATGCCGGTGGTAATGATAATAATTAATTCGAAGATAAAGTCCCGCGGCGTTGTCGTAACGTGGATTCCGTTGATTAAGATATCGTCTTTTCGCCTATCAAATAAACAGTAGACAGATCTTTAAAAAGACACTATATTCCCCGAGGAAACCAAGGAGGCGTATCCGGACATTTCTATTTGTTTTTTCATAATATGAGTGGCTCGTGTTTGACTTTATTAAGCGGTTTATAAAGATGGGTCGTTCTACTGTTTAAACATAAGGAGGCGATATGTTCAAAGAATTCAAAGAATTCGCCATGCGCGGCAATGTGCTCGACATGGCAATCGGTATCATTATCGGGGCCGCTTTCGGCAAGATAATCACGATTCTTGTCAACGAAGTTCTGATGCCGCCGCTGGGATTGCTTCTTGGTAATGTCGATTTTTCCAACCTGTTTATCAATCTATCAAAAGATTCTTATTCTTCGCTGGCGGCCGCCAAAGCGGCCGGCGCCCCGACAATCAATTACGGTCTCTTTCTAAACTCGATAATCGATTTCGTTATCGTAGCGTTCGCGATTTTTCTGTTGGTAAAACAGGTCAACCGTTTTAAGGCGAAACCGGCACCTGCGGCTCCCTCCACCAAAGAATGTCCGTACTGCCTATCGGCTATTCCAATTAAGGCCACTAAATGCGCTTATTGCGGAAGCGATTTGAAAGGATAAATCTCCCTGCAATAAAACCTACATCATCGGGCGCGCCACTATTCGGCCTGAAACGGCATAAAAAAAAACCGATTCGAATAGCTTCGGGTCGGGAATTACAGCATGAAATCTTTGATAAGTGTTGCTCACTTTATCAGTGTCATTTTCTTGGTATCGGAAAGCGGTTGATTATTTAAACGGTAGAAATAGACCCCCGTGCTTACCTTTTCCCCTTTTTGATTTGAGCCATCCCAAACCACGCTTGCCGGTCCGGCTGATACTATATCAAACGATTTCACCAGACGGCCGGTAATATCGTAGATAATCAAATCGGTCGCCGCTTTGGAATTAAAATCGATTATTGTGCTGCTATTGAACGGATTGGGATAATTCTGCGAAAGCGAATAATCGACCGGGGCGGGCGATTCATCTATCGGATTGACTATTCCGGGATATATCCGGAAAGCCTGATAAGCCTGGTCGCACAATTCTTGGAGCGATTCCCCGGCCACAAAAGCAAAAGCGATAACCTCGGAATCTCCCGCCGCGACATTAAACGGCCCAACCGATATCAAATGCGAATAATCAGACGGATTTAACGACGATATATATATAAATCCAGCATCCATATACGATGCCTTGGTTGAATCCGACATTCCTGACGCTATTTCGGTTCGAGCATTTATCACGCGATAAGATGAAGCGGCCATGTTTAGAGGTCTAATACCGGCACACCACCCGGTTTGTGAATCCTGAATATATCCTAATGAAA
>JAAYTW010000151.1 GCA_012517955.1 Candidatus Zixiibacteriota bacterium
CGCCCTGCGAATATATGATTGGCGATATCAACAGCGACAACCAGCGCTTGGGCGGCGACGTCACATTCGGCGTCCGCTACTTCAAAGGCTTGGGCTCTGTTCCGCCGGATAGTTGCTACATGGATTCAACCGGCGCTTACCTGTACGTTGCTGGCGATGTCAACGGCAACTGCGAATTCCGTGGCTCGGATATTACGCGATTAGTGGCCTTTTTCAAAGGCAGTGCCATTCTTAGCTATTGCCATTTCTTCCCAACGGAATTGCCGCCGCTTAGAATAAGATAATCTAAGCGAGCTTTTAATGTAATGTCGGGTCTTGCCCGAAAGGGTGTGACCCGACATAATAAGAAATTCAGGCCGTCCGGAATATCCGGGCAGCCTTTTTTATTGACACCTTGATAATACTTGAAAAAACCGCCGAAATTAATTATATGACCTCCATGAAATTTGAGTCGAATCATGCGTATAAAACGGTGATGCTGTTTCGATATCTGATTCCCCTGTTTTTTGTGCTTTCATCGGCGATTGCCTATTCGCAAGATAATCCTGATAAGCCGCTTGACCTTATCCACGCCGATAAAATTCAATCTTCCGGCAGAGAACCGGATATCGTCACCAACCTTATCGGCAATGTCCATTTCCGATACGGCGACACCGACTTGAAATCAGAACGCGCAATCTGGTACAATAGGGATAACCTGGCCATATTCATTGGTTCCGTAACCATGACTAAAGGAGCCAGCATGCTTGTCTGTCAGAATTTGGCCTATTATTCCGGTACCGGTTCCGCCCAAGCGAGCGGTGGAGTGACAATCAGAGATACGATTGAAAATCTGATTTTGACCTGCAACAAAGCCGATTTTTTCAATGATTCTTCGAAATTCGTGGCGACTGAAAGGCCAATCCTGAAAATCAATCCCAACGATGATTCCTCTAAAATCACAATTGTCGGCGATAGTATAATTTACCTGATGGACGCTAAAATCGGATTCGCCCGCAACGATGTCATAATTACCCGCAAGAATATCAAATCAACCTGCCAGATAGCAGAATTCAAAGAAAACGGCGGAAAAATAATTCAAACCGGCGAACCGAAGGTAACTCAAGACAAAAATATTCTATCCGGCGATAAAATCACCCTTCAAACCGAAAAACGAGCTATTATTGGAATGCTTATCGAGGGAAACGCCAGCGCCACCTACAGAACCTATCAAGATACGATTCGCGATCTATACACTGAAGCTACCCTGACCGGTAAAGAACTTGAAGTCTTTTTCCTGGCCGATAAACCCGAACACGCGGTCATGCGGCGCAACGCAGTCAGCTACTATACGCCGTCTATCGCCGATTCAACCGTCAAAGGCAAAAACACAGCCAGCGGCGATTCGATTACCCTGTTTTTCGATAACTCCAAAATCAATAGAGTGTTGATAATCGGCGGAGCCCGGGGTCAGTATATCGAAGATAAAACCGCCGGTTTCGATTCGACCGGGGTCAATCGACTAACCAGCCCCGAAACCACGTTTTACAGCAGCCAGCAAATCGATTATAGGGTTTCCGACAATCTAATAGAATTAACCAACTCCGCCGAATTAAAATACCAACAGATGAAACTCACCTCCGCCAAAATCAAATACAACACCGGCGATGAAATCATGATTGCCGAAGGCCGAACCGAACAAACCGATTCCGGCGATGTCTATGTGGATGCGCCCGTTTTGTATGATGGTAGTCAAGAATTACACGGTCGGCGAATGACCTACAATATCGCCACTAAAAGAGGCAAGGTCGAACTTGGCACGACCGAGTTTGAAAACGCCTACTACAAAGGTAAAAGCCTCCGCGAAGTTTCCGATAACGTGATGTTCGTAACATCCGGCGAATATACCACCTGCGAAAACAAATTTCCTCATTATCATTTCTATTGCCATAAAATGAAAATGATAAACAACGATAAAATCATCGCCAAGCCTATCGTGATGTTTATCGGGCCGATGCCGGTAATGGCGCTTCCCTATTATGTGTTTCCGATTCGTAAAGGCCGCCATTCGGGATTCCTGACATTCGATTTCGGCAGCTATAAAAAAGGGGAGAGGTTCATTCATAACCTTGGCTACTACTGGGCCGCCTCCGATTATTGGGACGCCCAGAGTTCGTTTGACCTCGAAGAAAACGGCAAAGTAACTTTAAAGGGCGGCCTCAATTACGCGCTCCGCTATAAACTTAACGGGGCGGTGAAAGCCCAGTATACAAGACAAAATACCTGGAATACCAGCACCTACAGGCAAAACAAGTCGATTGGCTGGTCAATGGCGTTCAGCCATAATCAAACGCTTTCGCCGACTTTGCGGCTGACCGCGGGTGGTAATTTTCAATCGAGTAAAAATTACAACATCGACAATAGCTATAACCTTCAGGAAAGATTGAATAGAACCATCACCTCCAGCGCGAGCCTTTCGAAAACCTTTAAAACCGGTTCGCTTTCGGCCAACGCCACTCAATCCTGGAATCTCGATACCGACGACAAGAATCAATTATTGCCGTCGATTTCATACAGCCGAAACAGCTTACCGATATTCCCCCCGGCCAAATCGAAAAAAGATAAAAGCAAGCGACTTTTACCCTGGGATGACACTGAAGAACAAACCGAGTCGCGCTGGTACAATACGATTTACCTTTCTTTTAGGTCGGACTTCCAGAATCGCCGCCATCAGTTTAAGCAATATAGCGCCGAAAACGACACATTGCTAGACTGGCGTAATTATCACACGCTGAATTCGACCGCCGGGCTTTCGGCTCCCCAGAAATTATTCGGCATTATCACCGTAAACCCTTCTATGTCGATTACCCAGACGATTTATAAAATCGACCGAAAACATGGTTTGGACACGGCTCATGTTTCCAC
>JAAYTW010000152.1 GCA_012517955.1 Candidatus Zixiibacteriota bacterium
GCAATTCAGAATTTCAAGCCCGATTTGATAATGATCTCGGCCGGTTTTGACGCTCACAAAGACGACCCGATGGCATATTTAAATCTTACGACGCCGTTTTTCGGCGAGATGACGAGGGAGATATCGGCGATGGCCAATAGATTTTGTGGTGGCAGGATTGTGTCGGTCCTGGAGGGAGGCTATAACCTGAAAGTAATGTCCGAATGCGTGGTTCTGCATTTGGAAACGCTTAAAGAGTAAGTTCGATAGAACGGATTAAGGAGAATATATGGAATTTAGATGGGATAGGCTAACCTGGCAGGATTTCGAAAAACTTCAGAAGGAAGGGGTCGATTGCGCTCTTTTGCCGATTGGAACGATAGAAGCGCACGGGGTAATCGCGCTGGGGACAGATTGTATTATTCCGGAAACAATTGCCAATAGAATTGGGCAGGATATCCGGGCCTTTATCGCGCCCACAATCAATTATGGAATCACTCATTCGCTGTTGGGTTTTGCCGGGTCACTAACCGTTTCATCGGCGGGGTTCAAAGCGTATGTTAAGGATGTCATGACCAGTATGGCCTCCAAAGGGATAAGAAAGCTGATAATAATCAACGGGCATGGCGGCCAAATGAATGAACTTAAAGAGGCGGCCTTTGACGTTTACGAGGAAACCGGCCTAAAAATCGCTGTAATGCACTGGTGGATATTATGCCAGGATATAGTACCCCGAATATACAACACCGAGGGGGGCCATGCGGCGGTCGATGAAACGGCGGCGATAATTGCTTGCGCGCCGGATAGCGTCAAAAAAGAATATTACAGGCCGGAAATGCTATATTATGTGAAACCGGGGCTCGTTCAATATCCGAGCCCTACTCCGATATTAATATACCAAGAGAATACCGGCGCTCTTGATTTCGACAATGGGAAAGCGATAAGATATTTCGATGAGGTCTGCGCCAGAATGAAAAATATCATTTTGGATACTCTCTCGTCATGGGACCAAAAATAAGGCGCATTCAATAGAGGTAAGAAAATCAAAAAGCGTGATATCGATTAAGTGAGTGCGGCCCCGCGGACGGGCACGGCTTTTTTTGATTCATATACTTTTGGTTTCAAGCGAAACCGTAAGAAAAATCGATTTATAACAACCTATAATGGTGCATCAATAAGAGACGCCGCACAACAATTGTGCCGATTAAGATAAGACAAGCCGGTACATTGAGCCTAACGCGCTATATTTTAGCAGGTTAGGATTTGGTTTGTTCGGGCATATCATTTGCTTATTTTTAGAATAGTTCTTTGTAAACTTAAGAGATGAATTGCCCGAATTCGATTGACAGGTTTGATTATCGGTAATAAAATTGGGCGGAGGGAAAATGAAAAAGGTTTGTACATTTATATTGATTTTAATCGCGACCGCGGCCATAGCCCAAACATCGAGAGATGACCGACAACGGGATACAAAGGTGGCCCCGCGACGAACGATTAAAATTCCGCCTGCCCGGCCGCAACCGCGTTGGTTGCTTGATATTCCGACCGCTTGGATGTTGCCACGGGGTTCATTTGATGTTGATTTCAAGTCATTCCCCGGGGGAGGAATTCAGGGATCGCTGAATATTGGTTTGGCCAGACGATTATCGGTTGGGTTGGCCTATGGTGGTTCGGGAATCTTGACGGAAAGCGTTCCCGAATGGAATCCGCGTCCTGAGATTTTGGTGCGCTATTTGTTGGTCGAGACCGATGGCAGATTTCCATCGCTGGCGGTCGGATATAGTTCTCTGGGATACGGCATGTATATGAAGAAGGATTCCGTGTCGAGATTTTATGAAGACCGCTATTTAGTCAAATCGCCGGGGTTTTATGTGGTATTATCGAAGAATTATCCGTTTTATGACGGAGATGTCAGTATTCATTTAGGGGGAAATTACTCCTTGGAAAATGAAATAGACGGCGACCCGAACTTATTTATCGGGGCGGATTTGGGACTTGGGTACGATATGGTTTACACAGCCGAGTATGATTTTGCCTTTAACGATAACAAGAGAAGCGGTATTTTCGGCCTGGGACGCGGCTATTTGAACATGGGTTTGTCGTGGTATATCACGCCGGAATTGTCTCTTGAATTGGATTTCCGAAATCTGCTTCTTAACCGTAAAAAATTGATTGGCACAGGTAACGCCGTGATCGATAGGGAAATTCGTCTCGTGTACCTTCAGTACTTTACAAATTGATGGGGAAACATGAAAACCTGGCAAAAAGGAACCGCGTTTCACATCGCGGTTTTTTTATTGGTGATTGTCGGCGGCTGCTATACGACACTTCGCTCGCCATCCCGTTTGACTGACTCGATTGTCAATGAAACGCGGTACGAGCAATCGGAATGGGATTTCGGCAGGGGGTGGTATTACCATTCACGCGCGGTTGGATCGAATTATTTTTATTATCATTCGATGCCGTGGTGGTATAACCGCAATCGGAACTATGGAATTGATACGACTTCAGCCGTAGATAAACAATCAGAGCTCGATGATGGTAAAATAGCACGGCGGAATTTCGATAATGTTTTTCCATCGGATGGGACGATAAATATACAGCCCAATACGCCGCCTGACTCGGCGACCGCAGTAGTCCCGGCGACGCCCTTGCCCGACAGCGCGATAAAATATCCTGTAAGCAAAACCGAAGATAAGAAAAAGGAAACCGAGGGGAACGAACGAAATAACATTTCGGATAAAATAAATCATAGAGGCAGGAGATAATAATGTATAAAAGTTTGGTTGTTTTGATATTATTGGCACCGGCGGCATTATTTGGTCAAATGCTGGGGGATCCCCATTCGGTGTATGAAATAGCGACAGAAAACAACCTGTTTGTGGGAATCAGGGCGGCGGGTATGGCGGGCGCGCAGATAGCGGCGGCGGAAGATGGCGCGGCGCTTTGGTACAATCCGGCGTTACTAACCAGAATCCATCGAGTTGAACTGGCGGGGGCGTTATCGTATCAACGATTTTTTAATCAAACGACATATAATTTGAACCCACCTGTTATCGGAGATGAAGCGCAAACAAATAACACGCGATTTAACTCGTTCTGGGCGGTATTTCCGGTGCCGACCGATAGGGGAGGATTATCGTTGGCATTTTCAGCGAACAGAATCAAAAATTTCGATAGGATTTTCCGATTCGAAAGCGAAACTGGTTGGTGGAATAATCCATACGCGGCCGGCGACGGTTACGGTGGAGGCGAAAATGATATCGGCGGGCTGTGGGCGTATTCGTTCGGCGGCGGGATAGAGATATCACGAAACGCATCGGTGGGTTTATCGCTCGATTTACTTGACGGCGGCGACGAGTATACGCAGATGTTAGATAGTATCAGCGGTCTTTATACTTATTCAGACAGATTCAATCTGGATGACAGCTATACTGGAGTAACCGGAAAAGTCGGTCTGGCTTTTTCAGCGGGGCCTAATTTCCATTTGGGGACGGTGGTCAAATTTCCAACGGAGATTACGATAAAGCAGGTTTATGACGAGCGTCTTGAAATCAACGGGGAAGTTGATAGATATTATGGCACCGGCAGGTATAAATATGTGATGCCGTTTTCGTTTGGAGCTGGTGCTGCTTATTATTTCAATCAATTTCTTTTAGCGGCTGATATCAATTATACCGATTTCACGCAAATAGAGTATAAAAGCGGCCTGAACAGAGTATCGGCGAACGAGGATGTGAAAAGATATTATCGCGATATCCTGGGGATAAGTATCGGCGCGGAGTATTCGTTTCCCGAACAGGGGCTGACCATTCGGGGCGGTTACAATCATGACCCGATTCCATTCAAATATTATTCAATTGATAGAGACCCAAACACATTTACAGGTGGGTTTTCATATTTGGTAGACAGGACATTGAAGATTGATTTGGCAGTCAATTTCAGCCGCTGGACCACCGGCGATCCTGATTTTAATAATGGGATTTCGACTCGCGAGAAGTATTGGACCCGGAGATTCTATTTGGGGGTTTCCTACCGATATTAATTACCAGGTTTGGAATTATTCGCGAATGAATTATGGGGGTTTGGCATGCCAAGCCCCTGTATGTTATTATAACCGCGTGTTTTCGGTTTTCTCGCTTTTCTTTTCGATGTAGTATGAGATTATCAACGCGACGCCGATTAAGATGGGAATTGCACAAACGCCGATACTATCGATATCGTTGCCCGGAATAATCAAGATAAACAAGCCGATTCCTATCGCAATAAACACCAAGCCGGTTTTTAGGGTGCTTATTGGAGAGCGCCTTATTTTTAATTGGGGGACCGGCAGCCCTTTTTCCAGGGCCAACTTATAGGCTTCAATTTCCAATTTCCTGCGTTTGAAATTGGCGATTATCAGGGCGATAATTATACAGGTAACGGCGGCGAAAAAAGTGATTGAGATAAGTATCGCCGTGACAGCTTCCGATTGGACCATTTTTTCCTCCATGATTAGGTTGTTTTGACATTAAGACATTCGGAGTGGGCGAAATGTTACATAAGAAAAATCGTGAATCTTTCGTAACAAAACTATCGTATTGATTGTCAGAGATAAAGAGATGGAATCGATTATCAAAATAGCCTCCCTAGCCGGTCAATCGGTGAAGGAATTCGCCCGCAGAATCGTCCCTATCGTTATCCTCGACGATGAGTCATTGGTAATCGCATCAAGGGAGGGGGATGACAAAGCGTTCGGTGAACTCGTGAAAAGATATCAGCAGTTCGTAATCAGACAAGCGTATGGCTATCTGGGGGACAGCGAATCCGCCAAAGATGCGGCTCAAGACGTTTTTATTAAGGCATACGAAGGTTTACCGTATTTGGAGAACGCTCGGATTTTTAAATCGTGGCTTTATCGTATCGGGCGGAACCATTGTTTGAATCTTGTTCACAGGCGAAAAATCGAAGACGACCATCGGGTTATTTGCGACTCGACGAGCGACCCAAATACTGTTCTAAAAGTTATGGTTCGCGAAAAGATTAATCGTTTGGATGAAAAAGACCGTGAAATTATAATTATGCGATATTACCAAGACTTAAAATATGAAGAGATCGCCGAGCTTCTGGATATCCCGCTTTCAAGCGTAAAAATACGGCTCTATAGAGCAAAACAAGCGCTTAAAGCGATTCTGGAGGGAATTCCCGATGAAGTTCGGTGATTTTCACGATGCGTTTCAGGGGGAAAATTCGTTGACGGGACACTTTTGCCATTATGACCGGTGTCAGGCCGGCCGGAAAAAAAGCAATTTGGATTTGGAATTGGAAGCGGTTTTGAAGGAATTCAAAAATGATTGCCGCGTCACCGATTTGTCGAATTCGGTGAGAAGGGAGATTCGAAACCGAAGAATCATACGAAGGAAAGTGTCGGTGGCCAGGATGGCGGTTGGGGTATTGATTGGGTCGGCTGTTGTTTATTTTGTCATCTTGATGATGCCCATCGCGGAAAACTGGTTTTATATAGCCCGCGATGGCTTGATGTCCATTGAACCGTTTTTTAGCTCGGTTCTGGCCGCGAATAATACGGAGGTTATCGAAACAACCGACATAATTATTTCTGCGCTTTCTTACAAAGGAATAATCGGGATAGTATCAGCGGTCTGGGTGTTGTCGCTGGTGTTTTTATTTATACAATCGAAAGAATTTTTAATCAAATTAAGATTGTTACTTAACCGATAAAAATGCTCCTTTGCCGTTTTCCCGTACGCGAAAAGCCCGGGTACGTTAACGCCCGGGCTTCAAATTTAGGTCAAAGTGATTTTGGGGGTTATTTGCTAAGATCCTTCATTTTAAGTTTCATAGCCGGATCGGCCGCCAATCTGGTCAACACCATTTCGCCGACTCCGGGCTGCTGGAGAATATCGAACAGGATTATATCCCGTTGATTGGTTTGTCTGGATAACTGGTTAACAAAAGCGTTTACCCAGGCCGAGTCGGAGATATTTTTTTCAATCATGCTTATCTGAATGGCTTTATCTTCCATCATTTTTTCCATCAGATAGCTTTTCATCTGGGGGTTTTTCATAATCTGGTCGAGTCCGGCCTGTTGGTTACATCCGGCAAATATCCATGCTGTCGCCAGAATTATCACCGCCAATACTGTCAAATTTTTCACAAGAACCTCCCGAGTTAATATGATTTCTTAGATTGATACGCGGTAGAATTGATTAAGTCAAGCTCTAATTAAATAATCCTTGACGCTTTATTGCAAATTGATGCAAATTATCAATATGTCAGAGATGAATGTCGAAGTCGCCCGTAAAAAGCTGGCTGAGCTTTTAAAAAAGAAAAAGCTTCGTTCAACGGTCGAGCGCAGCGCGATATTGGATGAAGCGCTGGCAACAGAAGGTCATTTTGAGGCGGATGACCTTTTGGCGATATTAAAAACAAAGGGCGTGAAAACATCGCGGGCAACCATTTATAGGACTCTGGAGCTGTTGTGTGATTTGGGCTTTTTAAGGAAAGTATGTTTTCGCGAGGCGCATTTACATTTTCAAAAAATAACCGATGAACCTCGCCGCGAACATTTGATTTGTACCAATTGTGGAGCGCAGATAGAGGTTCAGTTACCCCAAATCGCCGAGATAAATCAGAGGTTGTGCGCCGAAAGCGATTTTCGGATGACCGATTACTGTTTCAATATATTCGGGATATGTTCGAAATGCGCCAAGGGGAATGAATGACGGCGGAACATGATATTCTAGATGAATATTTATCGAACCACGGATTTAAGAAAACAAAACAGCGACATGATATCCTTGATGTATTTTTGAATTCGGGCCGGCATATCAGCGCTTATGAACTTCACGCGTTGCTTCAAAGGAAGCATCGAGGCATAGGTTTTTCAACGGTTTATCGGACGCTGGGGATACTGACCAAATGTGGTATTGCCAATGAGGTTAATTTCGGGGACGGGCAAGCCAGATTCGAAAAAGCATTTAAACGGGAGGCCCATGGTCATATTATATGCACCAAATGCGGCAAAACCGAGGAGTTCGATATATCGAGCCTGGCGGAATTCAAAAAACAAGCGGCGGATAAAGCTGGTTATGTAGTGAGCGGCTGCCGTTTTGAAATTTACGGTCTTTGTCAAAAATGCCGTTCGTAGCAATTCCAGAGGGATACAGGCTGAAATAACCTATTTATTGAAACCGTTTAGGTTCGACCAAAACCGCTATGTAGCTTAACGAAATAATCAGGCAAGTGGCGGTAATGATAAGCATTGATTCCAAATCCAACAATTCGATTATAACGCCGCCGATAATCGACATAAAAACGGCCGGGGCAACAAGAGTATGAACTAAGCCGACCAAAATCGGGCGGTCTTCGGCGGAACTGATTTCCAATAAGTAGTTTAAGAATCCCAGGCCGCTTCCGCTGGATGAAGCGCCGTTGAAGAAAAATACGAGCCCATATATAAAATAACCCGGGTTTTTATAAAGTGAAATCAAGGCGATGATAGGCGGGATTAGCGAGCAATAGCCAGCCCATTGCATGACTTTTTTATTGGAGATATAGTTTGACAGCCAGGCCCAGAAAAAATTAATGCCGAGATATCCGGCCATTTCGAAAGAAAGATAAGTGGCGGCCAGTTCAACCGAGATATTAAGTTTTTCGGTGGCGATTAGGACATAGAAGGGGACCGCGGTCAGGTAGCAAAGTTGAAGGATACGCGACATAACCAATCGCTTCACGTTTTTATTATCTCTATAAATCATGAAAGCATATAGCAGGTTGGCTTTTAAATCCCGCTTCACGGTTGCTGTTTCTGAGGGGGGTTCTTGGGCGAAAACAAAGCAGCCCAATCCACCGGCAATCAAGATATAAGCGATAGTGAACATTATGCCGAAATTAATCGGGAAAGAATAAGCGCCAAGGATTTTCTTTACGATGGGTCCGGCGGCAATCGCCACCAGGCCGCCGAAAAAAATGCGTAAGCCGAAAAATGTTCCGCGTTTGTTATTAGGAATTGTTTTGCCGACTATATCCATGAAGGGAACGCCGGCGACGCCGCCTGCCAGCGAATAAATCGTGAAGGCGATGCCAAAAACCAATAACAGAAGCCAGCGATAGTTATCGCCGAGCGCAAATGTAAAAATCAGAATCAAGGCGAAACTGGCCAATCGTACTACTGACATCCGATTGTACAGCCAAAGTACGAAGGGCGCGCCTAATATTAATGCCCCCGAAAAAAGTTGAGGGAAAGCCCATCCGAAAGCTTCTAAGGTTGAGAATAGCCCGACGAGGATTTTGGAATTGCTCAGATGAGAAATGAAAAGGGGGAGCACAACGCCGCCATGGATAAAGGCTCCGGCGCCGCTGAAGAAGATGCCGTTAATTACGCCTAAAATCATGTTGTTTTTTGTGTAGTCAGCTTTGTTGAACATGGCGCCAAGTTATTAAAAGGCGCTATCAAGTCAAGTAAAAGATTGATTCCGCATATTCAAGACCGTATATTTGCGCGGCATGTCGGTTGGTTTCGTTAAAAATGATAACAAGTTAGCCGAAATCGGCGCGGATGTGAGAATGTTCTGGGGCGTCGGTCTAACCATCGGCATTTTATTGTGCCAATCAAAGCTTGCATTGACGATTCTGGCGGTATTATTGAGCTTATTAAGTCTATTCGACAGCGGGATGGCATCCCGTTACCGTAAATTTATTTGGATAGGTTTTCCGGCAATCATCATGATTTTGGTTATCCATCTATTTTATCACGAGGGGGAAATATTATTCCGATTTTGGAAATTTTCGGCGACCGAGGCGGGAATAAGAGAAGGGGCGTTAAATTCGCTTCGCTTCGTGAATTTCGGTTTGGTCGCGCTGGCAACCTTAGGGGGAATCGAGGCGGTAGATTTTGGAAGAAGAATTGCCTGGGGATTGGGTCTATTTCGCTGGAATAAATTGAAAAATTTATCGCTGGTGTTTTTTATCGCGATTAGATTTATGCCATCGTTTGTCAGGGAGACCGATTTGGTGAAGATAGCGATGCGGTCGCGTGGGGCGGATTTCCGCGGTTCCCCGGTCGACAAAGCGCGGATATATATAAGGCTTCTATTGCCGTTGCTTTCACGGGTAATTCGGCAGGCGGATGATATTGCCTGCGCGATATCTTTGAAAGGGTATCAGGGTGAATATCTAACCGGCAGAAAACCATCATTGCGCGCCGCGGATGTATTTTTGATTGTTATCGGGGCCATTATCGTGGTTGTTCTGGCGTTATTATGAAACAGTTTTTTTATAAGATGATAGTCGAATACGACGGCACCGAATTCAGCGGCTGGCAAATCCAACCGGGGAAACGCACGGTGCAGGGGGAGCTGAAGAATTTTATCGAAATTTATACGAGACAGGAAATAAAACTGGTCGGAGCGGGCAGGACCGACAGCGGTGTTCATGCGGTGGGGCAGGTTTGTTCATTTTCGACGAACATCGATTATCCGCCCGAAGAATTGCATTATCGGCTGAACCGGATGTTGCCGCACGATATTGCAATTCGAAAACTAAACCGAACCTATACCGGTTTTGACCCACGAAGGCGAGCGACAATGCGCGATTATCGGTATTATATTTCCGAAAATCCGAAGCCGCTGGCGCGACATTATTCGTTTCGAAGCTACAGGGTGTTAAATATTCAAAAATTGAACAGGGTGGCCAGATTGTATCTCGGCAAACATGATTTTTCCCTGTTTTGCAAGGCCGTCTCCCGCAAAGAAAACAACGAGTGCATCATTTTTAAATCGCGTTGGTTTCGCTATGACGGGTTGTTGATATATGAGGTGGCCGCCGACCGGTTTCTACATCATATGGTAAGGCGGATGGTGGGTTTGATGCTTGCCTATGAGAAGTCAAAAATCAACTTGACACAATTTGAGGCTTTCTTGAATAATAGGACGAAAGATGAAGTACGATTCAGTGTTCCGGCCTGTGGCCTGGTATTAAACGAAGTAACTTTTGGAAAGGTTAAAAGATGAGGATATTTATCGACACAGCCAACATCGAGGAAATCGAAAAGGCGGCGCAGCTGGGGGTACTGGATGGCGTTACCACAAACCCATCGTTGCTGGCCAAAGAAAAGGGGAACTACAAAGATATTTTACGTCGGATTTGCGAAATTGTGGATGGTCCCGTTTCGGCGGAGGTTACAGCGCTGGATGTAAACGGGATTTTGGCGGAAGCCAATGACCTCACGAGGATTCATAAAAATATTATAATCAAGGTTCCCGTTACCAGGGAGGGATTAATCGCCACCAAGCAGCTAAGCGAAAAAGGTATTGAAGTGAATATGACTTTGTGCTTTTCGCCGCTTCAGGCTCTTTTAGCGGCCAAAGCGGGCGCGGCTTATATATCGCCGTTTGTCGGGCGGCTGGATGATGTCAGTCATAACGGGATGGATTTAATCGAGCAAATCGTGCAAATATATGACAATTATGGATTCGAAACCAATGTATTGGCGGCTTCGATTCGTCATCCCCTGCATATCGTTGATGCGGCCTTGATGGGGGCGGATGTGGTCACCGTGCCGTTTAAGGTCATCGAGCAAATGATTCAACATCCTTTAACGGATGTCGGTATAAAAAAGTTTTTGGCCGATTGGGAAAAGGTGAAGAAAGACTAAATGATATCCCGCTATACTCTGCCGGAGATGGACGGTTTCTGGAGGGAATCAAGCAAATTCGCCACCTGGTTGGAAGTGGAAATCGCCGTCTGCGAAGCCTGGGCCAAGCTTGGCAAGATTCCCGAAGCGGCCGTCAGCGCGATTAAAAAGAAGGCCAGATTCGATGTTGATAGAATCGAGGAAATCGAGGCCGAAACCAAGCATGACGTAATCGCGTTTTTAACCAACCTGGCCGAATATGTCGGGCCGGAGGCCAAATATATTCACTATGGGTTGACATCTTCGGATATTCTGGATATCTCGTTGTCGATAACGATACAAAGGGCGGCCAAGCTAATTCGCGCGCGGCTGACGCGGGTGGCATCGCTGACGAAAAGGATGGCGAGAAAATACGCGAAAACGATTTGCATAGGACGGACTCACGGGGTGCACGCGGAGCCGACGGTTTTCGGGCTTAAGTTGGCGATGTGGTATCAAGAACTTCTTCGGGATATCGAAAGGTTTGATCAGGCGACCAAAGCGATGGCGGTGGGTAAAATTTCGGGGGCTGTCGGCAATTTCGCCAATGTGGACCCCAGAGTGGAAATGATGGTTTGCCGAAAATTCGGACTGAAGCCGGCGGAGGTATCGACTCAGATTATCCAGCGGGACCGCCACGCGGCGTTTTTAAACGCGATTGCGGTAATCGGCGGGTCGCTGGAGAAATTCGCCACGGAAATCAGAAATTTGCAAAGAACGGAAATTGGCGAGGTTGAAGAGGGTTTTTCCCGCAAACAAAAAGGGTCATCGGCCATGCCGCATAAACGCAACCCGATTACTTGCGAAAGAATCGCGGGGTTGGCGCGTGTCTTGCGCGGAAATGCGCTGGCCGGGATGGAGAATCAGGCGTTATGGCACGAAAGAGATATCACCCATTCATCCGTGGAGCGAATCATAATCCCCGATTCATGTATATTAGTGGATTATATGCTGTTTTTATTCGAAAATATCCTGAGCGGGCTGGTGGTTAATGAAAAACGAATGAGAGAAAACGTTTACGCCAGGGGCGGATTGGTTTTTTCGCAAAGGGTTCTGTTAGCGTTGACGTCTAAGATGCCGAGTCGGGAGGAAGCTTATCGGGTGACGCAGACTATCGCGATGAAGGTTATCGAGGAAAATGGCGATTTTAAGGAGATGGTTTCGCGTTCGCCTGAAGTCAAAAAGTATCTGAGCGACAAGGAAATCGATAGTTGTTTTGATATCGGGTATTACCTTAAGCATGTGCCCAAAATCATGAAAAGAGCGCTGGTTTGATGGCTAAAGAAGGATTATATTTTACATTGCCGTTGATAGGGGTATCTTTAATTTCCTTGATTTTATATAAAGCGACATTAGGCTCAGTATATTTTATTCTATTCGCCGTTTTCTTTTTCTTGGCGGCTTTAGTGAGCCTGTTTTTTAGAGACCCGGAAAGAAAGATACCGGAAGGGGACGAGTTGATATTATCGCCGGCTGACGGGCGTATTCAAGAAATCAAAACGACGGAGGGGCAAACGGTTATCTCGATTTTTCTTTCGGTTTTCAATGTTCATATAAATCGGTCGCCGGTTTCGGGCGTGGTCAAACGGGTTACATATCGGAGAGGCAGGTTTTTGGCGGCATTTAGAGATGACGCCTCGGACGTGAACGAACGATATGAGCTCGAAATTGAACATCCGATGGGCAAAATCGTGATTCATCAAATCGCCGGCGTACTGGCCCGTCGGGTGGTATGTCGGGTCAAAGAAGGGCAATCTCTTAGGGCAGGGGAACGATTTGGATTGATTCGATTCGGCAGTCGAGTTGATTTGTTTTTACCGTCGAACGCGATGGTAACGATAACGAAAGGGAAAAAAGTGAAGGGCGGGCTCACGGTGATTGGAAAATGGCGATGACAAAATATCGCGGCGTGATTCCGGGAATATTCACCATGGGGAACCTATTTTGCGGATTCGCCTCGATTATCACTTCGGTTAAAGGGGAAAAGCCGACAGAGGCGGCCTGGCTGGTCATTTTCGCGGCGTTTTTTGATTTTCTGGATGGATTAGTGGCCAGGCTTTCGGGAAGTTCATCGCGGTTTGGAGTGGAATTGGATTCGCTGGCGGATGTAGTTTCGTTCGGATTGGCGCCGGCGGTTTTGTTATACACGTTCAAGATGATTGAATTCGGCAATTGGGGGTGGTTGCCGGGTTTCGTTTTCATATCGGCGGCCGCTTTTCGATTGGCGCGATTCAATTTGACCGCCAAACTGGAATCTAAGGGGAATTTTATTGGAATGCCGGTACCGGCGGCGGCGGTGGCGCTGGCATCATTCGTGATATTTTGCGAGGCGATTTGGGGAGAAATCCGCCTGGATAGGTTCCTGTTGATAATGGTGGTATTATTTTCGGCGCTGATGGTTTCGACAATTGAATATGAAGCGATGCCGGGGTTTGATTTTTCCAACCCGCGGAATCGGATTAAGACGCTGATTTTAGTGATTATCGGGATTGGTTTAGTTATCAGGACGCGTTTTGTGCTTTTTCCTCTTTTGGCCATATACACGTTATCGGGATTGATAAAGTTCGCGGTTTCACTGGCTATCAATAACGCCAGAAAGGATCTGGTTCAACCGCGGAATATCTTCAAAAAGAAAAAAATTACCGAATAAAAGCGGAATAAGATGTCATACTTTAAAATTAATGTCGAAGTCAGGTTGAAAAAAGGCGTGCATGATCCGCAAGGTGAAACGATTAAGCGCGCTTTGGAGAACCTTGGGTATTCGGGAATTAAGTCGATAAATACGGGCAAGGTGTTCACAATTAAGCTGGAAGCGGAAACGGAGGAACAGGCTTTGCAGGCCGCGCGAATATACGCGGATAGACTTCTGGCGAACCCGGTGATTGAGGAATTTACGGTGGAGAAGCGGACATGAAATTTGGGGTAATCGTGTTCCCGGGGTCTAATTGCGATTTTGATTCGTATCAGGCAATCAAGGTCTGTGGGTTGGGAGAGGTGCGATATATCTGGCACGGTGAATCCGATTTGGGAGATTGCGATACGGTGATATTACCGGGGGGTTTTTCATATGGCGATTATCTTCGGTCGGGGGCAATCGCGCGATTTTCCCCTGTGATGAGGGCGGTTGTCGATTTTGCCAAGAGAGGCGGTTTCGTATTGGGGATTTGCAATGGATTTCAAATTTTATTGGAGTCGGGGCTGCTTCCCGGGGCGATGAGGCGCAATGCGGGAATGCGGTTCGTTTGCAAGGACGTTTTTTTGCGGGTGGAGAATCGGTTTACGAAGTTTACCGGATGCTGTATAGATGACGAGCCTTTGAGGATTCCAATCGCTCATGGAGAAGGGAATTATTATGCCGATTCGAAGACCTTGAGATTATTAAATGATGAGGAGCGTATAGTATTCCGATATTGCGACAAGGAAGGCGATGTCAATGAAGAATCTAATCCTAACGGGTCGGTTGAAAATATCGCGGGAATAATAAACGAAAGGGGAAATGTCTTGGGCATGATGCCTCATCCTGAAAGAGCATGTGAGAAGATACTTGGTTCTGAGGACGGCCTTCTGATATTTGAATCGGTAGCGTGGAGTTAATTGATGAAAAGACGGGAAGTGATTTTTTTAACGGTGGCGCTTATTTTGGGCGCGGTGGTAGGGGGGCTTTTAGGGGAAGTATTCGGGTCATTTTTGCCGGAAGGGGCGGTAAAAACGCTATTTACGCAATCTGTAAGTATCGGGTTAAAGCCTTTTTCAATAGAGGTTTACGCGATTAGCCTGACTTTTGGGCTGATGGTTAAAATAAATTTTGTTTCCGTTTTAATGATAATTGGAGTTATTATATATTTCAGGTGGTGGTATTTATAATATCGGAAACGAGGTATTTTATGTCTAACAATGTGCTAATAGGTTCGGTCGGTACAACAGAAATCATAGTTATTTTGCTTCTAATTCTGATTTTGTTCGGGTCGAAAAGGATTCCCGAAATCGCCCAAAGTTTAGGGAAGGGAATTAGGGAGTTCAAGCGGTCGATGCGCGAAATAGAAAACGAAGTTGAAGCTCCTCCCAAACATAATTCGAATCAACCGCCGAAAGAAATATCCGATAAAAAAGACGGTAATTTAAATGGCTGAAACGAAGACGGTTTTCACAGAGGAAAATATCAAGGATATCGCCAGGATCCTTAACGACGCCGAGGTCAATAAATATCAAGATCATTGGCGGATAAAGGTGGTTAATCATCAAGAGAAACGCCAATTATCGGTGGAAATCTATCCGCGGGCGGCATTGTCGGAAAAGAAACAAGGGGCATTGGTGGTGATTTATGCCGATAATAGCCATCTGCAACTTCACGGGTGTCGCGGATTTGTCGTGTCGGAAGAGCTTGGGGAGGTTACATTTGTAAGTGACGCCGAAAACAAGCTATCAGGATTGGTTATTGAAAGAGAAGCGGCCTGCTCTTTGTACGCTAACGCCGACAAAGAATTACTGTCGGGTGATTTTACCAAGCTGGGGGTTGAGGTGATGCTGTCCGGTGTGGCGTTATCGCTGGCGGAGGATATACTGGACAAGTCCGAATAGGGGCAATCACTGTCGGCCTTTTTATTTGGAAGCGCGATTGAAGTATCCTGTCGTTTAATCTTGACTCTTAATTGCTATAGGGGTAATTTGGGATAGGTATAAAGCCTGTCAGGTCACGCCCGCTTATAGCGGGCCACGACCTGATAGAGCATGAAAGATTATAGTAGGGGCAAGGCATACCTTGCCCCTGCGCGGAACAGGATTTCGGCAGGATCACAGGATTCATGCCCTACAATTGTCCGAACCTCGGAAGTCCGGACCTACAAGCGAGAAAACGATGAACGAGAAAATGCCCTATTCGGAAAAGGTCATTGACCATTTCATGAATCCCCGTAACATGGGGGAGATGGAAGATGCCTCGGTAGTTGCGGAAGTCGGTAGCCCGGTTTGCGGCGATATGATGCGGCTCTACCTGAAAATCGAAAATGACAAAATCGTGGACGCGCGGTTCAAGACATTCGGTTGCGCGGCGGCGATA
>JAAYTW010000153.1 GCA_012517955.1 Candidatus Zixiibacteriota bacterium
AAAACATCATTGGGCATGCACCATATTAAAGTTACTTATCTAAAATAAAATATTTGTCGGGTTTATTCCCGCCCTTGGCGGCTCGAAACGCCGACCTACTCGATATAATACTGGATGCTGAATCAAGTTCAGCATGACATGATATAAATCACCAAAATCGAATTACAATATCCGCGTAAAGACGAGGCATTGCGTTGGCTCTACCGATATCTGGTCAATTAACCAAATATTCCCCTACAAAAGATCAAGGCCAGCCCCAAGGAGGGAGAGGAAAGGCTGGCCTTGTTTTTGGGCAGCTTGGACTACCCATAAATGCAACCGGGACGTCTGCAAAGAGGCTTATCTTAGCAAAGCCATCTATTTTGGATAGAGCAACTGCCATGCCATCCCCAACTTTCTCTATGCGACATATAACCTGTTATCAATTAGACTATTGACGCCCTGTTTCCATCGCGATTGGAATTGCGCTGCGCTATATGATGCAATTGTTTGCCTACTATAGTAACTTATGGCGCCAATATCTGATTTTTAAAACATTCGATTCAGGTACAAAAAAACCGGCCTTTTGAGGCCGGTTCGTTTATCTAAACAAGAGAGGATTTTTCGGCTATTATTTTTTGCGGCGACGCGCGGCGCCATATACGCCAGCCAAGCCAAGGCCAAGCAGGGTCAAGGTGGCCGGTTCGGGAACGGCGGCGACAGTGCCGACATCGTTATTGCAGCTCATCGCCAAAGTCATGCTGGCATCGGCCACATCTTCAAGGCCCAAGCTGGCGAATGAAATTCGGCCTTCCATAATGTAAGTGGCGTATCCATTTTCGATTAGTGAGGTGCCGTTTTCATTTAGATATTCGCAGTATCGGAAATTGCTGCCAATTCCCCCCATAGCAACGCTTCCGGGCGCCAAAATTGGATTGCCCCTTTCGGCAAATCCGCGGTAACCATCAGTATAAGTCATTGTGGGATTAAGGTATAAGTTGCCAAGAGTGCTGCCGAAAGTCCCGAGAACATAGGTGTCGTTACCGATTCCGAATCGAATGTCGCCGGCCCGGAAAACATAACCGGGATACCAGGAAACCTGATTGAAACCGGTGTTAGGCATAGAGGTTACAATTGAAAAGACCAGCTCGTTGGTGGAGTGGTTGATATCAAGGTACATCGATTCGATATCAAAAACCTCAGAAACGTAGTAACGCGGTCCGGGATCGGGGGCGTGCATGTCCCCATCAGTGCGCCAGTTATCGTGGAAATTGGCGAAACCCAGAGGGCTCCAATTTGGCATGTTAAATTGACCTGTCGATGAGTTTACCGTAAGATTTACGCCAAAATACTCATCAAGTAAGTAGCGAGCATCTGCCATACTCACCATGCCGATTGCTAATACGGCGATGATTGTGGTCAGGATTAGTCTTTTCATATTATTCCTCTCTTAACATCATTAAAATTTCAATTTAACAATAATAACCATGTTTCTTATTGGCAAATATCATGCCGAAGATTTACGGGATATTCAAGACAAAATAATTCTATTACCAATCAACAAGTTATATTTTTACCTGCCTATAAAGAGTATTGTAAACAGAATAATTATATCCTTTTTTACCAGCATTGTTGCATAAATTTGCATATTTTATATAACCTAATGCGGTCAAATTAGTTGTTTATACAAATCAGACTTAAATACGCATTTAAAATTACGATGGGGGGTATGTTGGAAAGAGGAGTGCGCAATGAATAAAATTAAAGCGGTTCAATCAGCCGAATTATCGGCCACCCCAATCGCAAATAATCTTCAGAGATATTGTGACTTAATCAATTCAAATATCAGGCCGCCGGTGCCTGTGAAGCCGGACGATATTTATATCCGGGCGATGTTTATCATAAGCGACGGCGTAAACGCTTATGGCGGGAAATTCGACCGGGTCGACATGCCTGAAATCGCGCGGCGGTTTGTAGATTCGCCTGTGTTAATTTGACACGACAAAGGCGGACTGCCGATT
>JAAYTW010000154.1 GCA_012517955.1 Candidatus Zixiibacteriota bacterium
AAATAATGGTCGATTATTATCTGTACGCCAAAAACGATACCGGCGCCGCCATTTCTCAAAAGAAAGCAAATATGCCTAAAGATTGGTTTAAAGACGCCGGCAACCTTAACGAATTCGCCTGGTGGTGCTTCGAAAACAGAATCAACCTTCAGGAGGCCGATGCCTTCGCCCGTCAAGCAGTTTCACTGGCAGAACCAGGCGAAACAAAAGCTATGATTCTTGACACCGCCGCCGAAATCTGTTTCGCCCGCGGCAATAAAACGGACGCCATAAAATTCGCTAAGATGGCCGTTGAACAAGCTCCCAAAAATCAATACTACACTAAACAGGTTCAAAAATTCGAAGGAACCCCCTCAGAAAAATAGCTGATTTAATATAAAAATAACGCCCTGTTGTCGTTTAAATGGGGCGTTATTTATATTTATTACGGATAATTCCTAATCTTTAAGCGAAAAGCGAATCGGGTTCCGAAAACGCCTTTGATGTATTCAACGGAATTGTTAAGCGGTCAAGCTTATCTATCGGCAAGTCGCCGATTAATAAAACCATATCGCCGCCTCCGGCGCCTGTCGGCTTTGCCCTCCCGCCATATTGACGCGCCCATTTATCCAATTCGTCATGAACCGGCAATCTAAATAATATCTCGGCCTGTCTGGCGCATTCATTCATAATATCATTAAACTCATCTAAAACTTTATAAAATTCGACATTGGCGGCAATGAACCAGGTATCGGCCAATCGATTGCTAATCGATATCAAATCGGCCAACAGCTTTTTTGATTTTTCATCCTTACTTGTCGCCCAGGCCGTAAATTTCGTAATCAGTTGGCGGGTGTTGGATGATTGCCCGGTCCACGCCAACGCCAAGGGCACGCTGTATACAATTTTACTTCTATCGAAAATCTCATAAGATGGCTTCCCCTTAACCAAGCGGTATTTTAATGGTTGTGCGTAAGCGCAGCAGGCTACATCCGCGCCGCTTCCCAATCCCTGTTGGGCCTGCGAATGAATTTTATAAGCATGATTAAATATCTCCCGCTTATTTTTGCGCCACGGCTTGCCCGCTTTTTCGAAACGAAAAGCTGTTACCGCGACCGCTTCCGCAGCCGACAAACCCAATCCTAATTTTACGGGCAAAGCTGAACCGCTATCGGTTAGAAAATCGCGCGCATCAGTCAACACATGGGAACGTCCATGTTTTTTCTCGTATTCGGCGATTTCCGGAATAGGATGCCTCAAAGCCAGTTGGATAACCGGCGTATAAAGTTTATTCGGTATGATATCGATTTCCGATATCTTAAGATAGCGCGGCACCGGCATCATAACCGCCGTCCCACCGAAAAGCACCGCGAATTCCCCCGACAACATCGCTTTGCCGGGTATCTTCATCGTTAATTCCATCGAATTACCTCCGCGCCGCCAGCGGGAAAACCAACAACCACATCTTTCACGCCGGCGATTCTTTTAACGCGACGGGCAATTTGCAATAAATCTTGCTTTCTGCCAAGTAAAATTACATTGGGTCCGGCATCGATAGTAAAATAAGTTTCCAGCCCTGATTTTCTCCAACAAGGTACTCGCGTAATTATTTCAATTGTCACCGGATTCCAATATATCAACGGCGGTCTGGCGCTCATCATACAGGCGTGCATCGCCAGAGCGTTCGCCTCCGCGGTAATCCCGATTTCCGCCAGATTATTTCGATATATCGCCCTTAACATCTTCCGGCAATCCGATTTGGCTGACTTTATCCAGCTTTGATAATAAGGACTTGTTTCGGCCGAATGTCCCATTCCGGTTCGAGAATTTATTTTTTTATGCTTGGATTCAACAATGGCCATTACCATCCCCCAGGGAATTTTATCGGCCGGCATTATCAATTTCGCCGCCGGATTTTTCCCGTCAGGCAAAAAGGCCAATCCCCCCATAACCGACCTTGCGGCCGACCCGCTGCCGATTCTGGCCAAACGCGATAATTCCGCCTTATCGATAGGTGTTTCGGTAAATGCGCCTAGTGCAACCGCCAAAGCCGCGTAACCCGAGGCGCTCGATGCCAGTCCTGCGCCGGTCGGAAAATTATTGCGCGATTCGATTAAGAAATGTCCCGCGATAAGTTTTTGTTTTCGCCATATATCAAGATATTCTCTCAGCCTTTGGCTCGTCGCCATGTCGGTTGGCTTTCCATTAAGAATAAACTTGTCCCGGCCCGATTCAATTCGGCAAACGGTTGTTTCTGTTTTAAGAGCTGAAACCGCCAATGAAATCGATGGCGTGGCAGGTGAGTTGAGTTTGGTCGGAAGTTTTCCCCAATATTTTATTAAGGCTATATTAGAAAAGGCGCGGGCCGTTATCCGATTCCTCACGTATTAGCCCTCACAGTGAATGGAAAAACCGAGGCGAACTCCTCACTTAACTGGTTGACTAATTCATACTGCGTATCCGGCTTTACCAGCGCGATAACCGCTCCGCCACCGCCTGAACCGGTCAGCTTCGCCCCCAAAACGCCACGATCTAAAAGCAGCCCCACGGCATTATCCAGAGCCGGGGTCGATACTCCCAACTTCACCAGCAATTCGTGATTTTTAAACATTAAACGACCAAGCTCGGGAATATCACCGATACCGAGAGCAATTCCGGCATCCACTGTTAAATTGCCGATTTCTTCAAGAATTTTATTGGCGGTATCCGGATATCGATTGCGAAAATCCCTTACCCTTTGTACCAATTCGATAGTCGCCGCGCCCGGTTCGACCAGGCAGATTAACCCCGTTAAAGCCGTGTGGGTTCTAATAGGAAGAATCTCTCTTGGTGGCCCTTTTCTGAACCAAAGCACGCAATTGGTCAATACGGTCGCGGCATCCATACCACTCGGCGTCCCGTGAAAAATCGACTCGAGCCGTTGAACATCAGCGAAGAGTTTGCGATCAAGCCTTTGATGAGTACTAATATTCTTGTATCGTCTTAAAGCTGAACATAAAGCCACCGAAAACGCCGCCGATGATCCCAACCCCATGCCGGGGACAAGGTCCGATTCGACCTGAATCGCTATCGGTTCGTTCTCCAATCCGTACATAGACAAAGCAAGCTCGACGGCTTTGGAAAATGCCTGTACGTCTTGTTCAGTGCTCGGAATCGGGAACACCTGCTTGTATTCTGGCGCGACAAATCGCGGCCCATCCGGATCCCGGCTGATTCGCAAAGTCATCCCGATATCTATTGTCGTGGTAATCCCCGGATAATTATACACGGTCGCGTGTTCGCCGAATAATATAATCTTCCCGGGCGCGAATACCTCTACCGGCAGGTCACCGCGCTTCTCTTTTAGCTTGGGCCGCTTCCGCATCCGTCGATAAATCTCCTCCGCGACTGTAGTATTGACCTCGCCGCGATTTATCATTTCCTGCGCCACCGCTTCGACTTCATCGGCTGGCACCCCTACGCTAATCGCCACGCTTCGCGCGTGAAGCGCCATATGCCCTTTCTGAATCCCGACCGTGCTTAACGCATGGCAGGCCGCGAAATTTTGCGCCAATCCGACTGCCGCCAAAACCCCGGCCAATTCTGTCGCGTTTCTAATTCCACTTATTTGACGAAGCGTCTTCACGCCCGGGTGAGAATTCGTTAAGCCGCCGACCCAACCCACTTGAAGCGGCAGTTCAATTTCCCCGCGCAATTTGTGGTCGACTATCGAAAAATTAGTTAAGCTTCTGTACCGCCCATCTCTGGCCGCGTAAGCGTGTCCGCCCGCCTCAATCGCCCTCCAATCCTGCCCCAGCGCCAGGGCGGCGGCGCAGATACCATTGAATATTCCTTTATTGTGCGTGGCCGCTCGATATGGGTCGGCCCAGGCAAATTGACCGGCCTCGACAATCCGCATGGCCGCGATATCTCCCGACATTTCCTTGCCGCTCAAATACTCAAATGGCAACGAAAATTCCGCTCGCGCCAGACGGCGATCCGCCAGGTTCGACAATATCCGTAGATTCACCCGCCCGCCTGTGATTGATTGAATCAAAGGCCCAGCCGCCTCGCAGGCCGAATTAATCGCGTTGGCCCCCATAGCATCTCGGACATCATATAATAAATGAACGATTAACATCGGTCCAATATCCCGGCCGTTGACGACCCTGGTCTCGATATCGAAAACGCCCCCGCCGCGCGCCACCATCCGTGGGCTGGCCAAATTGGCTTGATTTAAAATATCTCCTTTATGTTCATGAACCTTTTTAATGGCTTCATCCATATCTTTGATTTCTAAAACCTGAATTTGCCCAATCATAATCGGCTTATCGACCCTGGTTTTAAATCCTCCACCCGCCCTGATTATCAAAGCCGCTTTTGAGGCCGCCGCTATTATTGATGCTTCTTCTATCGCCATCGGTACTATATAATCGCGCCCATCAATAAGAAAATTCAATCCCAACCCCAGAGGCAATGCCAGCATCCCGATGGCGTTCTCAACAAGATTTACCGCGTGTTCTATCCGAAGCGCGTTGCCGTTGCGCAATTCCGAAACTTGCTGGTCCGTCAATCCGAAATTCCTCGCCAAAAACGCCAGTCTTTGTTCAACCGGCAATCGATAAAAGCCGGGGATCCGCGATGATTTATTTTCGGTTTTGTCTGTATCGTTTTTACCGGTCGCCCGGCCTTGTCTGGTTTTCATTTTTCGTCCCCAATCAACCATTTATAATCGGTCAACCATTGACGCAATTCTCCCGTATATACTCTTGCCGCCCGCTTCAGGGCTGATATATCTCTGGTTCCCGTAAGCAACATCGCGGTTTTTAGTTCGTTAATAACGATTTTGATAAACTCCGCCGCCCCATCTTTCCCTTCTCGCATGAACTCGACAAGAATCGGCCGCGCAAAAGCCCCCATGTCGGCCCCCGCCGCTATCGCTCTGGCGATATCTAACCCATTAGACAATCCGCCTGATGCTATAATTTTGCACGATTCCCCCATTATCCTGCCGGCGGCGATTATGCTGAACGCTGAGGGAATTCCCCAATCGGCAAATGTCGCGGCGGTCTGGCGAAGCACCCTATCGGGAGCCCGATACATTTCGACTTTCGTCCAAGATGTTCCCCCGGCACCCGAAATATCAATATATTTTACTCCGCATTTGGCCAACTGCCGTAATGCCTCAACCGATAAACCGGCGCCTGTTTCTTTGACCACAACCCGACCGTCCAGCTTTTCGATAATTTTTCGAATATTTTCAACCAAACCACGAAAACGGCGATGCCCCTCTTTCTGCATCAGCTCCTGCCCTATATTTAGATGAATACAGAGACCATCGGCTTCGATAGATTTGACCATCTCAGATATAGCTTGCGGCGAATACTCCTCAAGCTGAACCGCCCCGATATTTCCCAATAGAACACCATCGCCAATCCATTTACGCACCGCGAAATCAGCTGTCATCTCCGGATGGCGAAGCATTATCCTTTGGCTACCCACTCCAAAAGCGATTCCCTGGGCGGCTGCCACTTCAGCCAAGGCTCGATTAAGCTTTTTAGCCATTACCGCTCCGCCGGTCATGCTTGCTATCATCAACGGGGCTTTAAGCGGCTTGCCGAAAAATTCGCTGGATATATCTATTTGTTCAAAATCCAACTCGGGCAAAGCTTGGTGGATTAGCTTAATATCGTTTAACAGGGTCGGCTGACGTGATATAACATCCTTTTCAACCACGATTTTAAGGTGTTCAGCCTTGCGTTTCGATATCAGATTCTTTGTTGCGGTTTTCCTTTTCATTATCTCAATGCCGACAATCGGTCAAATTATTATAGCCAATCAAACTTCAGCAATCCTTCATCATGGAAATAAATTTAATCATTTAAGGAATATCAAAGCAATCAAATTTATTTACCTTAACATTTTATTATCGCCACGCAACATATAACGCCACAATGATATAAATCGCATAAACCGGCAGTCGGCCTTGATTGAATTATCAATTATCAACGCAAGAAAACTCATAAACGGGTAAACAATCGAATAATAAAAATACCCTTTGGCCGAATCGTTCGTTTTTGCCTGTCGAAATTTGATACTTCCGAAAGCCAAGACTTCCCCTGATATAAGCGCCGTTATCAAATACAGAATTCCCGCGCCCAAATAATGAGGGCGGAAGCAGGCTGCCGTTGACAACCGGCCACTCGGAAATCGACAATCCCGAGCCTGTAAATCTTACATAGGCGCCCCAGAAAATCAGAACGAACAAGACAATAAGCAGAATCCGAAACAGTATGGAACTGCTCTTGCTCCATTCCTCTCGCCCGCCGCGATAATGTCCGCTATATTCTCTGCTTCCGTTGACTTACTGATGTCACTTCCTATTCAAAATCAACCCGGCCTCAAGGGCTGCCTCGATTCGCGCCCGCGACTCCTCAAGGTGGCTGCTGGTGCTTAAATTGAGGCTGGTATTCAACATCGCGGTGGCGATACCCTTTTTGATTAATATCAGATCGTTTCGGGCCAGAGTCCGGGCATCTTCAGGGATTCCCGGTTGTCGTTCAATTACCAGATTTATCAGCTTTTCGAGATGGTATTTTTGAAGCGGCCGCCGAAAACTGTTGATATTTTGCCCTGTTGATAATTCCGACCAAACCGCGCCGCGCAATTCGTTGAACATATCGGCCATGGTATATTTAGGTTCCCCGCGGTCGAATCTTAATTCAATATCTTGCAAACGCGACAAAGTTATCGGATCGAAAAAATAATCAATAGGCGTTTTCTGTATATTGAATACGACATTGTGAATCGGATAATCAATCCTGTCCCCCTTGCCCATCGCTTCGCCCAAATCTTCGAGCCTTTCCGGTTGAAGTTTATTCAAAAGCGTCGCTGGAAATTGGAAAGCCTCGGCCGCCAAAATATACTGCCCGACAAATCGCATCGCCTCTTTTTGTTTGGCCGCCGGCACCGGCTCGAACGGAATCCCCGCCCCCGGATCGCCGACATGACAATTGTTCCGATAAATGCCCCCTACGAATCGCGGTGCCATCTGGGCGGCAAGCCTATACGGCCGAAAAGCCCGACTGAATGCCGCCATCATCTTTTGGTAACGATATCCTGGTTTTCCCAGTTTGGTCTCGATTTTCCCCCATAATTCTTTAGATAAATCCATCTGTCCCTTGAAATACTCAAGCGGATTCGAACTCATGTCAAACTGACTACACAGCGGGTCTATACCTTTAGCCGAAGTCCCCATCGCGTCTTCATCGGTGCCATAAACCAATAACGGTTCGCCGCAACGGCCGGCTATCTTGTCGAGTTCCGGCTTTTCCTCTTCAGGCGTATCGGCTTTTATTGGTTTATAGCCATATTCGATAGCCCAGTAATCGTAGCTGCCCGGCCCCAGATGGTAGAAATCCCCTTGAGCAACCCCCGGCGGCGCGATTATTTCCAGATTGTAATCCATCACCGACCCCGAAATTCCCTCTATAGCCACCAGAGATGTATCGTAAATTTGTTCTGGCGAATGAATGCTTGATGCCTTGAAATTATGTCGCAATCCCAAGGTATGGCCTACCTCATGATTAACCAAATCGGTTATATACTGCTCGACATATTTTTTTGTGATTTCCGATTTCTCGTCGAAATCAGAACGCGCCGATAATATGCTATAAGCGAAAGCGGCATTCTCCGCTCCTTTAATTCCATACTCGCAAAACCTCGAATTGATTTTATCGCCCGGATTGGGAATAAAATTCTGGTTTAAGCCGTGATGAGGGTCGATAGAGTATTCAGAGAATGTGTACATGTGTCTTATAAAATCGACACAAACCCTGATATCAGCGTCATATATCTGTCCCGTGAACGGGTTTGTTCTCGAGGGTCCTACCGCGTAAGATTGGCCGGGATATATGACCCAGCGAATCGTATTGTATCGTACATCGGCGGGATCCCAGGTCGCGGTATCGGGCATCTGCTTGACAACTATCGCGTCTTTAAATCCGATTTTCTCGAACGCTTTATTCCAGAGTAATACTCCGTTAGCCACATAAGGGCGATACTCGACCGGAATAGTATTTTCTAACCAGAACACGATTGGCTCTTTGGGCGGCGATAATAGCGAATCGGGATACAATTTTTGCAAATTCCAACGATTGATATATCGTACATAAGGCGTCTCGGTATCCAACCGCGAATAATCCTGATAAACTGTTTGAAAATACCCCACCCGCTCATCCGCCAAACGCGGCCGATAATCGGTTTCCGGCAAAGTCGATAACGAAAAATGGTAAATATGAATCATGCTGTAGGGGCTGGGAATGGTGATTGCGTCATTCGGCTTATTCGTCTTAAAATGCAATATCGCGTCTATTTCGCTGTTGTTAGGAAAAGATTTAATCGTCCCCAGATAGCTGTTATCCTTGTCGAAAGAATATTCCAGCTGACGATTCTTCCCCAGGAAATAGCTTGTGTTGTTGACATCCTGAATAAAATATGCCGATGCGTTAACCAGCAACGCGCCGTCATCTTTGTGAGGCGCCGATTCGATTTTAGCCGCCCCGTAAATCGAATTGCTGACTCCTCTTTCTATGGCTTTCGCCAGAGTTGATGTCGAATCGGCTCTAAATCGCAGATTTACCTGAATCATTTGGATATTCTGACCAACTCGCTTGAACATAATCGGAAATTCGCCCCAATCGGCTCCGTTGTCATAATAGGTTCCATCCCCAGCCGTCCGGGCAATACTGCACAAATATATTTTGTTTAATTGTTCAGGTTTAATGGCCATATAGGCCTTGCCTTCATCGGGTTTGACATAAAAAGTGAAAAGCCCTTCGACTTTATTCAAATCCTTGATAACATCCACAAACGGTTTGCCATCCGTTTTGTTTTCCACCCCTTTTTTATCCTTCTCTTTGGCAATAACCTGAACCGGGGTCATTCCCACGAAAATAACGAGCATCCACCCCAAGACTCTTTTCCCAATCCGCGACATTTATCCTCCAATTCAACGCTTATTATTTTTAACGAACTTCGCAAACCGTCAGCACACTATATTATATCCGCTTATTAATCTATTATCAACCTCAATAAATCAAATCCAAATATCAGGAACTCATCAATTTCATAATTAATTTATATAAACGAATGGCGGCTGACAAGGGTTTCGATAGCTTGAAAACTGCTCAGCGCGCGAAAAAATGCGGCGATTGACAATTAAAAATATAGATGCTAAATTCCTAAGAATGAAACGGAAAATAATAAATAATTCATAAAGCTAAGGAGATAACAAAAATGTCACCCGTTGAAAAATCCGTGCTTGATGGTCTCAACAAAGGTATAATGGCCGAATTGGCGGCTTACGTATTTTATAAAAAATGTTTAAGATTAACCAAAGATAACAAAATTATCGAAATACTTACCAAATTGGCCGCCGATGAAAAGGAACATTACCGTATCCTTGAAGGACAATATGATAACTTGGTGCGCTCCGAAATGTGGGTTACTTATAACGACATTCTGCGCAAATCAGGTTTACCCGATATCGACGAAAAAACCGAAGAGGTTCACGATAAATTGATTGATTCGGTTAACGCCGACACGACCCCCTTGCGGATGCTTGAAATCGCCCTAATTTTGGAAGAACGCGCCCGCGACCTCTACACCGATTTGGCCCGAAACATGACCGACCCAAAAGGCAAGGAAACATACGAATTCTTGGCAAAATTCGAATCGGGACATGTGGCCAAGGTCAAGACCATGATGGCGGATTTTAAGTAATCAATTGAATCGATAGTATATCATTATCCCTTACGCCGAAGGGAATAATAATGAAAGCGCACCCCATAGTCGATTCGTATGACACCCTTAAAGACTTGTCGACTTTTTAAGGAAAACTTGCCTTCTTTTTTCTTCCAGCATTCGCAGAAAATACCGCGTCGACCCGGCCGATTCTAAATAACATCCCGGAAATTCTGATTCGCACATTCTCTACTTTGTTATTAATTAGAAAAGTTATATATTCCCGCCAATGACATTTTTGGGATAGTGGAGGTTAGTTAAATGAAATACGCCGTCCTTGGCGCCGGCCTTATGGGTCGAGCTGTCGCCTACGATTTACTTCGCCACGATGATACCGATCTGGTTACCATCGCCGATTCCAACCGGAAAGCTTTGGAGAATGCGAAAGCGT
>JAAYTW010000155.1 GCA_012517955.1 Candidatus Zixiibacteriota bacterium
ATCGGCGCCGCATAATACGCCGGTGGCGCGTTTAGACGAAGCCCTGGCGGCCAAGAATCTTGATGTAAGTTGGTAACCGAAAAAGCAGTTTAAGCCGCGACGGTCGCAGAATCGACCCGCGGCTTTTTTATTTTTAGGGAAAGTTCGCGCAGGAGCGCAGCGAAAAAGCAGGCGTGATACAAAATTTAAAAAATACGTTTTCGCAAAGCGGTGAATTGTATTCGCCCAGCATTAGATAAAGGATTAGCGATAATGGCGGAACGAAGCGAGGAATATTTAAAGCGAATTGCAGATATTCTTTGTCGGGAATTTAATAAGTTAAATTCCGGCCATTACAATTTTAAGAGAATAAGTAATAAAAACGAACCGGAATTTGATTTTATAATTGGTAATAGTAATTTAAATATGGGAGTACAACTCAAAACACTTGAAAATACATCCGGCTATTATCGAGAACGAAAAAAAATTCAACAGATCATTTCGAAATTAAGGCAAAGAATAAAAATAGCCAACTTAACAAATATCTTTCTTTCTCTAAAATTTAAACAAATTCCCAAAAATAATGATGAAATCAATGAACTTCTAAAGAATATTATGGTTTTTTTAATAGAACATTTCCGTTTTCATCAATCAAAATATTTACCTCGTTTTACGCCTCAAGATGTCGTTTTATTAAATGGGATGTTTAAATACCTATCTGAGCTATGGTTTGATTGGATATCTCAAGATGAACCTTATATTACCTTTGGTCATGAAAATTGGAGTTTCGGAGGACCAATTGATTTAATGGTAGACGAAATATTAACATCAATCCAATTTAAAGATTCACATTATGGAAAGATTACCGGAATATTATTGTTTGAATCTGACCCGATACCGATAGGCGAAATTGAAATTGATGAATTGAGAAAAAGATGCAAAGATTATAATTTTAATTTTTCCGAGGTATGGGTAATAAATTTAGCCAATGAAGGATTTTGCGATAAAATATATCCTTGGCCTTAACGATATAGGACGTATGAAATTTGCCCCTAAGCAATATATAATAATTATGTCGGGTCTTGCCCTTGAGGATGCGATGCGAACAAAACGATATTTCCATGCTTTATAAAATGCCAGTTATTTTCCGCGTAGGGACAAGGCATGCCTTGTCCCTACGGATTAAAAAATGAAGATTGATGCGACACCGGTAATTAAATTTAATTGTTGTTAACACTATGAATCCGCTTTACTCCCTAAAAAATATCACGCTGAAATATCCGCTGGTGGGGGAGCATTCAGATAACCAATTCGTTCTCGCCCTGGATAATCTGTCGCTCGATATTTACGAAAACGAATGCCTGGCTATAATGGGCGGTAATGGCAGCGGTAAATCAAGCCTGGCCAAACTTCTGGCCGGTTTGGCAGGCGATTTTTCCGGCGAGCTTCACTATCGGGGAACGCTTATACGCGATTACAACCGCGATATATTCTCGGATGTGGCTATGATTCTTCAAGAGCCTCAAAATCAAATCCTGATGCCGACCGTGCGGGAGGAAATCGCGTTCCCTCTGGAAAATCGCAGACTGCCGCCGGACACGATTGCTCTGAAAGTAGAAAAAGCCGCCCGTCAATTCCGGTTGGATAAGTTGCTCGATAAAAAAACCGACCGGCTTTCGGGCGGACAAATAACGGCGCTGGCGCTGGCAACCGCTTTGGCCACCGAACCCAAAATAGTAATTCTCGACGAGCCGGATTCTCATCTTGATAACGAATCGCGGGCTACTTTGCTGGATTTTATAAGCGGACAGAGAGGCAAAATCACTATTGTATTAATCAGCCAGTTTCCCGAGACGGCCGCCGACGCCGACCGCTGTTTGATTCTGGAGAGCGGCCGCCGGTTGTTTCTTGGTTCGGCTGGGCGGTTATTCGGCGATTCGGAGCTCAAAAAGAAGAGCCGGTTGTTTCCGGTTATCCCGACGAAACGGACAGGCGGCGATGCCCACGCCATCGAAAAAACGCCCGTTTCAAACGCCGAGCCGATTTTACAATTAAAAGATGTGTCCTTTTCGTATGACAAAAATAATCCATTACTGAAAAATATCGACCTGGAAATCTATCCAAACGAAAAGATTGGCATGTTTGGCGTTTCGGGTTCCGGTAAATCTACTCTTGCCCTGATAATGGCTGGATTGTTAAAGCCCGATAGAGGATGGGTTCTGGCGAAAAACATACCGATTAGCGATATGTCCACCAAGCAACTGCGGATGTTGGTCGCGGTTTCGATGCAGTTTCCGGAGCGGGCTTTTGTCGGTCATACGGTTGCGGAGGATATCGCTTTCGGCCCTATCAATCTGGGTTATGACAATATCGAAAATCTGGTCAATCGCAATATCGAGCGATTTGGTTTGACCGGATTGGCTGACCGGCACCCTTTCACTTTATCGGGTGGACAAAAACGACGGGCGGCTCTAGCCGGCATAACGGCTATGGGAACGGATATTGTTATATTTGACGAACCCACCGCGGCCATGGACCCGCAGACATCCGCCGATTTTATCGATGAATTGATTACCGACAACGAACACACATTCATTATAATCAGTCATGACCGCCTGTTATTGAATACGGTTTGTAACCGTCTGATAGAGCTTAAAGACGGCCATATTTACAAATGTGATACAAATTAAAGATTTGGGGTCCGCGCCCGAAACCGGAAAATTATCGAATATATGAAACAGGCGCTGCTATTTTGTTTGTTTATTATATGCCATTGATTATATTGCCGATAAAAGGAATGATGGAAGCGTTTTTATGCGCGGGAGCGTTATGATGAACAGTGGCTTTGGTTCTTCAAGATACATTAAGACCGCGGGTTGCGCGTTGTTTACGGCCTTATTCTTATTTTTGCTGTCCAATAATTCAGGGGCCTTTACGCCTTCCGGTTTGTTGGAAATTCACTATATAAATGTCGGCTGGGGAACATCGGTATTGGTTATCGGTCCGGATGGCACGACCCTGCTGATGGACGGCGGCCGCGAAGGGATGGGCGTAAGCAGGGTTATTCCTTACATGGAGTCGTTGGGTTTGCGACGCGCCGACGGTCTCGATTATACTATGGCCAGTCACCTTCATACCGACCATATCAACGGCCTAACGGAGGTGTTGAACGGCGGCTATGATGTCAGGGAAGCCAATTATTATAACGGCAGCACGAACAGCAATTCGTACGTTACCGCCTATCGCAACGCGGCATTGGCTACGACCGCGGGGGCCATTGTCGCCCTTAACTGCGGCGATACGATTCCGTTGGGAGACAGTTGCTATGGGATATGTTATGCCGCCGATGGAACCGTCTGGGGACGCGGTTTGATTCCCGGTTCGCAGGCCGACGAAAACGACCGGTCTATCGCGTTGCTGATAAAATATCACGATTTTGATTATCTCTATGCCGGCGATTTGGGCGGCGGCGATTTGGACAATTGGTGCACTAACAGGTCAACCGACCAGGTCGACCTGGAAACGCCTTTGGCCCAAACTATGATGCCTGGAGGGACTCATCCGATTTTAAGCTCTTATGGTGTCGAGGTGCTTCATGTGAATCATCACGGAAGCGAAAGTTCGATGAACGCCAATTACATGAATATATTGACTCCCAAGTTCGGCTGCATCGCCACCGGATATGGCCAATCGGCAAGCTACATGTTCCCGCGGCATGATGTTGTCGATAACGTGCTATTGGCTCAAGCGTCCTGCATAACCGCCCCCCCCGCTATTGTGTTGCAGAGCGAGGAGGGGAATCCTGTCGGGAATCTTACCAGCTATTCGGGATATTGTGTGGGCAATTTCTGGTTTAAGACGAACGGTCGGAATACATATTTGGTCGATGGCGATGGCCGCGTTACCGGCGGCC
>JAAYTW010000156.1 GCA_012517955.1 Candidatus Zixiibacteriota bacterium
CCTTCGTTTAATTTTTCTACTGCCGCCAGATCACTTTTTTCGGATACCATCGTTCCTCCATATTTGAGCATTTGCCGCTTCAGCCCCGGTTAATCCTATTCAGACGGCAAGTCCATTGCGCTTTCGAGTCTGCCAGATCGGCCTTTTTGTAATATTATACGCAGGAATTCTCAAAACAAGCGTCATTTTTCGGAAAAAATAGCCCGTTATGAAACCCGGATGTCCCGGATTGGAGTATTAATAAGTGCGGAATGAACTATCCCGTGATATTAATGAAGGCTTAAAATAACCGAATGAGCGTCCTAAATGATTTATGATTACGACCTAATAGTTATCGGAACAGGTCCTGCCGGCCAAAAAGCTGCCATAGCCGCCGCCAAATTCGGAAAAAAAGTGGCGATTATCGAAAAGCGGATGGTTGTTGGCGGAGTTTGTATCAATACCGGAACCATCCCGTCCAAAACTATCCGCGAGGCCGTAATCAACCTGACCGGCTACGCCGAACGAGCGTTCTATGGCTTGGCTTATCGAGTCAAAGAGAATATTACCATTGAAGACTTACTTTACCGTTGTAATATGGTCATTGTCAGGGAAATCGAAGTTATAAATGCCCATTTGATGCGTAATGGTGTCGAGGTTTTATTCGGTAATGGAGCTTTTATCGATTCACATACAATCAGATATTCGAATCCTAACGGAGAATACCAGGTGACGGCCGATAAAGTAATAATCGCTGTCGGCACAAAGCCGTACCATCCAAATGAGATTACGGTCGATAACAAAACGGTATTAGACAGCGACTCCATTCTTCAATTGAGAAGATTACCCAAAAGCCTGACGGTTATTGGCGGCGGCGTTATCGGAATGGAGTACGCCTCCATTTTCGCCACCCTGGGAATACCGATAACTCTGATAGACAAGCGTACCCGATTGCTGAAATTTATCGATAGCGAAATAGTCGATTCGTTGATTAATCAGATGAGAGAAGCGGGCGTCACTTTCATGTTGGGCGAAGAGATTAATGCTATCAATAAAAGAGACGACCCAATAGACGAAACCGAAATCAATCTGAAATCGGCGAAAACAATAAGGTCCGATATGATATTGCTCTCGTCGGGCCGACGCGGCAACGTGAATGAGCTGAATTTGGAAGCCGCTGGATTAAAAGCCGACGAAAACGGCATAATCGCGGTCGACCGACATTATCGCACATCGACGGATAATATTTACGCGGTCGGGGACGTAATTGGTTTCCCCTCGCTGGCCTCGACAAGCATGGAACAAGGACGACAAGCGGCTTTTCACGCTTTTAATTATTCTTGTCCTTTGCTTCCCGGTCTATTTCCATATGGGATTTATTCAATACCCGAAATTTCATATGTGGGAGAGAATGAGGAAACGCTTACCCAAAAAGGTATTCCATATCAAACAGGGATAGCCCGCTATCAGGAGACAGCCCGGGGCCAGATATTAGGTGATTTTACCGGTTTATTGAAACTTATCGTCAATCGCGAAACCAATAAATTGCTTGGCGTCCACGCCATAGGCACCGGTGCGACCGAATTGATTCATATCGGCCAATCAGTAATCGCTCTGGGGGGCACTATCGATTACTTGGTCGACTCCGTCTTCAACTACCCCACTCTGGCCGAATGTTATAAGATAGCAGCTCTTGATGTTTATAATAAATCACGTTAATTACGACGGATATATATGGTTAGAGCCGATTCAAAATAACGGCAAATAAATTAATCTATTCCGTTTTCATTATAAAGAGCCAAACCGCCGGCAGTGCCAATCCATTTATCGCCGCCGGCGCCAAGCGCAATACAGGTCACGTTATCGCTGGGAATAATCGAGTTGCTGCGAATAAAATATGTCCAACTTGAGCCGTTCCGCAGATTCAAACCTCCGCCCGCCGTTCCAATCCAGACAATGTTTGTGCCCTGAGTCGTTAAACCCATAATCGTATTG
Source organism: Candidatus Zixiibacteriota bacterium (assembly GCA_012517955.1). Taxonomy (GTDB): domain Bacteria; phylum Zixibacteria; class MSB-5A5; order UBA10806; family 4484-95; genus JAAYTW01. The sequence goes on from JAAYTW010000156.1 coordinate 1,975, forward strand.
CTTCTGATTCCGGAATTTGTCGTCCGATATGTAATCCAAGTTGAACCATCAAATTTGGTAACCCCTGCGGAACTTGTTCCTATCCACTTTATATTATTAACATCCACGGCCACAGCCCAAATATTATTATCCAGAAGTCCCGAATTCCCAGTACCATAGACGGACCAACTAATTCCATTGAATTTGGAAAGGCGATTGCTTGTACCGACCCAAATTGCGCCATCACTATCGATTGCCAGAGCTTTTACGGCATGATAATATGTTTGGCTTCCGGAAGCGTAAGTAGTCCATTCCGTATCGACCAATTTGGCCAGCCCATTTTCCGTTCCAATCCAAATCTCTCCGGTTCCGCTTGCGGCTAACGCGTTCACCTGATTGTCGGGCAGCATCGAATTGGATACGGTATATCTGGTCCACTGTGAATCATCGTATTTGGCTAAACCGCTGCTTGTGCCCACCCACTTGATATTATTGCGATCAACGATAACGGCGTTGATGACATTGCCGGGAATTTCGGAGTTTGACGTGCGGTAGGTTGTCCATGTATTACCGCTGAATTTGGAAAGTCCATTTTCGGTGCCGACCCAAATCGCGCCGTTCTGATCGACTGCCAACGAATAAACGTAGTTACTGGCGATATTGGAATTCGACGTAGAATAGACTTTCCATTTGATTATGGTATTATCATCAGGAGAGGTATTGGGCAGATTCGTCAAATCTGAACATGAATTGATTAATCCGCCTACCGCGGCCGCCAAAGCGGATAAAGTCACCAACCGGATTACGATTGCGATATATATCCTATTTTTCATAACTCACCTCTTCATTATTAGAATTATTAACTTAAGACCCGCATAATATGGTTTCTCGTACATGTTAATAATAAGTAAAATAACACAAAAGACCGCAAGTAAATTCCATTTTTTTATAGGCATCATCGGTAACGCCGCCGGCGACTCAACTAATCTGATAAGAACGCGGGCCATTATCCTAAATGATTGTTTACTTAAATCCGCCGCGCCGAATAATAAGATCGATGATAATACTAATATTATACAGGTCATATTGAATAATATATCTTTAAAAGTAAAAGCGAACTCAAACCGACGTATTGATATTAAATTGTCAGAACCAAGAAAACCCCGTAATAGATTTTTAAGTTATTAATAAATATTGACAATGTTAAAAATAGGATATTTTCTTGAGTCTATGAAAAACAACTTGGAAATATTGAAAAGATGCGGCGTTCGTCCAACCCCCCAACGAATCGCCGTGGTTAAATATATTTTTGAATCAAAGGGACATCCCGATGCCGATACTATTCTGGAAAATGTCCGAAAAACCTGCCCGACAATTTCGCGCGCCACGGTTTACAACACCTTGAATTTACTGGTCGCGAAAGGGCTTTTACAAACGCAGATATTAAAAGGAAGAACGGTTATCTTTGACCCTAATACCCAAAAACATCATCACTTTGTCGATGACGCCACCGGAAAAGTGTTCGATATTCCCTGGGATACCCTTAAAGTCTCCCAGAATAAAACCCTCCAAGGATTCCAAGTTAGAGACTATCAGGTGATTATGAGAGGCCGGCGCGAGAGCTAGAATTTTTTCGAAACTATTTAGACATAGTCTAAGTTTATACTAAGTCAATTATTATGATAAGCTATCGCTTTCGCGATTATCAATGGAGGTCAAAATGAAAAAGAAACGTCAACTGACAACCTCGGCGGGAATTCCAATCGCCGATAACCAAAATTCATTAACCGCCGGGGAAAGAGGCCCTCTTCTGGTTCAAGACTGGCAGCTATTCGAAAAACATGCTCATTTCAACCGCGAACGTATTCCCGAACGGGTGGTTCATGCCAAAGGCTCAGGCGCCTATGGAACATTCACGGTTACCGGCGATATTACCAAATACACGAAAGCCAGTATTTTTTCTCAAATAGGCAAAAAAACCGATTGCCTGGTTAGGTTTTCAACCGTAGCCGGCGAACGCGGAGCCGCCGATGCCGAGCGCGATGTGCGGGGTTTCGCCATGAAATTTTATACCGACGAAGGCAATTGGGACCTTGTCGGCAACAATACGCCGGTATTTTTTGTGCGTGATCCATATAAGTTCCCCGATTTTATTCATACTCAAAAACGCGACCCAAAAACAAATCTAAGAAGCAATACCGCTATGTGGGATTTCTGGTCTTTGTCTCCGGAAAGCCTTCATCAGGTTACGATATTGTTTTCCGACCGTGGCATTCCTTTCAGCTATCGCCATATGAATGGTTACGGAAGCCATACCTACAGTTTTATCAATGCCCAAAACCAGCGATTTTGGGTGAAATTTCATTTTAAAACTTTACAGAAAATAAAATGCTTGACCGAAGCTGAAGCGGCCAAAATTATCAGCATCGATCGCGAAAGCCATCAGCGCGACCTATTTTATTCCATCGAAAAAGGCGAATTTCCGCGCTGGCAGCTTTTCGTTCAAATAATGACCGAAGAACAGGCGACAAAAACATCCTACAACCCATTCGACCTGACAAAAGTATGGCCCCACAAAGAATTCCCTTTGATTGAGGTTGGAATTATGGAATTGAATCGCAACCCCGAAAATTATTTCGCCGAAATCGAACAGGCGGCTTTCTCGCCGGCCAATATGGTGCCCGGTATCAGCCACAGCCCTGACAAAATGCTGCAATTCAGGATATTTTCCTACGCCGACGCTCATCGGTACCGTCTGGGCGTTAACTACGAATCGCTTCCGGTAAACCGTCCCAAAGTACCGGTGAATACCTATTATCGTGACGGCAAGATGCGGTTTGATGGAAATGAAGGCGGAGCGGTAAATTACGAGCCTAATAGTTTCGATGGGCCAATTGAAGATAACAATTATAAAGAGCCGCCCCTGAAAATATATGGCGATGCCGATAGATATGACCATCGCAAGGGCAATGATGATTATACTCAACCGGGAAACCTGTACCGCTTAATGCCAGCTGACGAACGCGACCGACTTCACAAAGCCATTGCCGGGGCGATGGCTGGGGTTCCCCGGGAAATAATCGAACGTCAATTGGCCCATTTCGCCAAAGCCGACAAGGCCTATGCGGATGGGGTTCGCAAAGAATTGGGATTATAGACGTCTTTCAGTAAAATAATGGGCAGGTCTATGCCGGCCTGCCTTTTATATGGCTATAGTTGATTTGAATTGGCCGCGATAAATTTTCCTTGTCTATATATTACAGATTTTCTAACTTGTGGCATGCCCGCTTTTTCTAAAAAAAGAAAGAAAAATGCAACACTTTTTCGGTCTCGCCTGTTTTAATCTAACATGAGTATCGGTTTGCGTTCTCTAAATAAAAATTCGCTCCGCGATGCTGTAATTTCTCGGAGCAAAAAAAGTTATGAATATCAACAATAACAAGTATTAGGCGATGGAGGCAAGATGCAAAGTAAGTTAGCGATTCCGGCGGCGGCAATGTTCGCGCTGCTGCTATTCCCAGCCCTTGCGATAACCGCTCAGCAAGTTCAAGTGGTTCAGGACATTGAAAGCATTTCGCCGGAATTCAGTGTCAACCAGCGAGTTACCGGTATAGATATGACGGTCGGTATTCCGGCGGTGTCGATTACGGCTGCAGAATTGAATTCAACATCCTACAGTAAAGTCAATTTGCCATTGGCGAACCACCTTGATCAGGCCGAATTGGCTGTTGAAGGAATGCCTGATGTGCCCGTTTACAC
>JAAYTW010000157.1 GCA_012517955.1 Candidatus Zixiibacteriota bacterium
ATTGTTTATAGCCTCGGCCAGCGCGCTTACCGGTACCCGCCGGAAATCGAATCGCTGGGTCCGAGACAGGATCGTTGCCGGAAGCGCCTGCGGTTCGGTGGTGGCGAATATAAAAATCACATGCGGCGGCGGCTCTTCCAATGTCTTTAAAATCGCGTCGAACGCCTCATGAGTCAACCGATGAACTTCGTCGATTATATATATCTTGTATCTGGATGCTGCCGGCGAGTAGCGGACATTTTCGCGCAGCTCACGGATATCATCGATTCCCCGATTCGAAGCCGCGTCGATCTCAAACACATCCGGGGAGTTTCCTTGTTTGATTTCAAGGCAATTGGAGCATTCACCGCAAGGAGTAGCCGTCGGTCCATTCTTACAATTAAGCGATTTAGCCAGTACTCGTGCAGTGCTGGTTTTACCCGTTCCGCGCGGCCCACAAAATAAATAGGCATGCGATATCCGCCCGGTCGTGATAGCATTGGCCAGAGTTCGGGTAATCCGCTTCTGGGCCAGAATGCTTTCGAAATCCGCTGGTCGATACCGCCTGGCTAAAGCAAGATAAGTCATCCGTTATGATTTCCTCTGACCGATTTATCCTTGGATTTCAAGAACTCCCCTATTACCGGTTAGGCCGATTATTTGATTTTTGATATACGCGGCGTGCACCCACTGTCGTTCGTTGGCTCTTATTTGGACAGCCATCCTCCGGCTCACAGCCGGGTTGACTCGCATCACACGGCGATTCCACTTACCGCTGCTACCTTCCGGTCCTGACGGGGTTCGGCGGCCGTCCGTTGCGCAAGGCCCGTCCGTTCAACGCCATCAGATAACGCCCGCTTAAAAGTTACCGACCTCGAGTGGGGGTTCAGCCCCGGTATAGCGGGTTCCGGGTACAGGGCACCGCTAACTCCCCGCTTAGCACGCTGCTAATATTCAATTTTCAAATGGAGCAGAGCGGGATCGAACCGCCGACCTGTACGTTGCGAACGTACCGCTCTCCCAGCTGAGCTACTGCCCCAAAACTGCCTTAACCACTCGTCAAGACCGCAAGAGTCTTAACCTAAAGTTAATCACATAAAAAGACAGAGCATTCCCTTAAGTAATGCCCGCTTTCAGTTATAAGATAATGATTATTTCGGTCAAGGCAAGATTTTTCGATGAATGACTGATTTTATATCAATTTTAAATACGGTAAGTGCTTATAACCCCAAAAATTGAATCGCAACGCCACACATGAATACCGTGACCCCGGCCAGCGCATGCGTATATCGTTCAAGCCTTTGCATCGGCAGGAAACTGATTCCAAAAAGCGATAATAATACCACGCTTAGCATCGTACCGATAGTCATAATCGCAAATACCGATGTCACTATTATCAGCCCGAAAAGCGAATTTTGGGCCGCGGGATACATCAAAATTGGTATCAGCGGTTCGCAGGGGCCGAATACGAAAACCGTGAACAGAATCCAAGGCGTAAGGTTCGCTTTTCGCGATGATTCATGTAAGTGAGCATGGCTATCGTGATGGGTGTGATTATGGCTATGGCAAGTGCCATCGGCATGAACATGCTCATGAATATGCGGCCGATTCTTGATTGCCCGCCAAATTCCCCAGACAGTATATGCTAATCCAAACGATGTTAAAGCCCAACCCGCCAAGTCGCCGCGAAACGACTCGATTTCCTCCAGCTTGCCGACTGCCGCACCTATCGCTATCCCGACCAATCCCAGCGCCACGGAGCTCAAAACATGTCCGATTCCGCATAGAAAAGTTATCAGCGATGTTTTAGCGATTGACCATCGTTGCGATTTGGCCATCACGATAAACGGCACATAATGATCCGGCCCCAATATAGTGTGAATAAAACCAATCGAAGCCGCGGTTAATAATAGTAATTGCAATTCCGCCGTCATATATATCAGCTCTTATTTGTGTTTGCGGTTGGTTTCCGGCGCGCCTTGAAATAGCTTATAATCGCCGGCAATACCGAAATGAAAATTATCGTGATTATGACAATCGAAAAGTTATTTTTCACGACAGGGAGATTGCCAAAAAAGTAGCCGCCCCAAACAAACATTCCCACCCAGGCGATACCGGCAGTGATATTGTACAGATGAAATCGCCACTGATTCATGAATCCGATACCGGCCACGAACGGCGCGAATGTACGGATTATCGGCATGAACCGAGCAACAACCAGAGTCAGGCCGCCGTATTTTTCATAAAATTTGTGAGTGCGATCAAGATGTTCTTTTTTGATAAATTTGATTTTATTCTTTTTCAGAATTCCCGGGCCGACAAAATAACCTACCCAGTAATTTACCGTATTGCCCAAAATTGCCGCAAGAGATAGTATTACAAACAGCAGCCACGGGTCAAGCGCGCCGGCGGCGGCAAAAGCGCCGGCGGCGAACAATAGCGAATCGCCGGGCAGAAATGGAGCCACTACCAGACCGGTTTCGCTGAAAATTATCACAAATAAGATGAGGTAGGTCCAGATTCCGTAATCTTGGATTATAACACCGAGATGCTTATCCAGATGCAGGAAGAAATCGATTACTCGAGTTATATAGACCATCTAAAAAACCCTCTTGTCGCGGTAAAACAATAATCTCATGAATCAAATATATTTATTATTTACAAGCGGAGCAACTTTAATCGATTGAATAATTAATTCTCTTATTTGATTACGAAAATCGATAAGAACATTGTCGTCATTTACGCTATTCCACAAAAAATCACAAATTGAACATGTATTCGCATACAGCTCGCGTAACTGATTATAGTATTAACGACTATTATAATCTCAAATCTATCTTGGGTACTTTTTATGTGTTTCCCCGACCGAATCAAGTATATTATGGCCTATTCTTGATGACAAAATAAATAACAATATATCAATTTACCACCCCATGAATATTGATAGAGACGTCAATTTGGTTGATACCCGAATTATATTTATCAAATCGAACGGTCGAATCAATAAATCGGTTTTTCGATAGAATTCTTTATGACCTATTTCTGGATTATGTTCTAATGGATAAATCGCAGGATATCGACTTTGGTCTGTCCGGCCAAAAATACAA
>JAAYTW010000158.1 GCA_012517955.1 Candidatus Zixiibacteriota bacterium
CCAATATCGAATTTGCTCTCCCTAAGGGCGGCAACGTCAGTATTGAAGTGTTCAATGTCTTGGGCCAGAAAGTAAAGACGCTTATATCGGAATACAAGGATGCGGGCACCTATTCTGTGCGCTGGGATGGCACTAACAACAATGGAATGGCGGTGCCATCCGGGGTGTATTTCTACAGGATGGTAACCGAAGGATTTTCGCAGACCAATAAGATGATAATGCTTCGTTAAGCTATTCCCATCAAAATTGATTTTGAAGGCATCGCCGAATGGGCGGTGCCTTTTTTATTATAAAAATGCAAAATTGTTCATATCGAAAATAGGACGTTGGTAAATCATACCCGGTTTGGATTAGGCAAGTTTTTAACTACCAATAGGTTAATCGAGTTTTTCCGAGTTTTTCAAGGTTTATCGTTTAAGTTAAGTCGTTTTGAAAGCTGGACGAATAAAGAGCCTTGAAAAGGCTATATTCGCTTATAAGTTAATATCTTACAATAAATTCAACAATCACAATAATGTGTTATAAATCGGGAATGAAATTTGTTGTTTACGCTTAATTGGAAAAGGTGATGTCAATTAGATTTTGCAAAACCTAAGGAGGTACCAAGTGAAAAAAATGCTAATAGGCTTTTTGGCGGTAATGTTGTCGGCGATACCCGCTTTGGCGGATGATCCCGGAATTCCCGATACGATTGCCTACCAGCAGAGGGTGTATATTCCGTATAACCCTGGCAGCGGAATGATTGGATATTTAAGCGTATATCTTGTCACCGATGATTCGGTTGCGGATATAACAATACCTACTACCTGGCGTTCAACCGATGGTTTAATTTATGCCGACAGTGTAATCTGGGATAATTTTTTTCTTCAGTGGGACGATTGCTGGAGCAGAATCAATAGAGATACTTCGATAATTCATATTCTTGGTTTTTATGATTTGGGCGGAGAAGATAATCCGCCGCTTTTTACAAACTTACAGAGAATCACCGCTTTTACGATAAGGTTCAGAATCGATCCGATGGCCGAGCCGCAGATAGTGACCGTGGACACAACCTACGACCGCCGGATGGGCAGCGCGAACTTCGGGCGGTTGGATGGGAGCGACAGTTTTACGCCGATAGTGGTTCCGGGATCGTTATACTATGGTATTCAGGCGGATATCGGCGAATCCGGAAGACAGCTGCCTACGGAATTTGTACTGGAACAGAACTATCCGAATCCATTCAATCCAGTTACTCAGATAAGCTTTGAGCTACCATCGGCGGGATTGATAACCATTGAGGTTTACAACATACTGGGCCAGAGTATCAAAACGCTTATATCGGAATATAAAAACGCCGGCAGATATTCAATCATATGGGATGGTACAAATGAAGCCGGCCAGGCTGTGCTATCGGGCGTGTACTTTTATCGCCTGACGACAAAGGAGCAATCAATCACGAAAAGGATGATGCTGTTGAAATAGTATGAAATGAATATGACGACAAGCCCGGGCGATTGTTACCGGGCTTTTTTTATTCATCGATATCGATATTAGCAGCGGCGCAGATATTATATCTGGAATTTTCCGCCCTATAGGCTTATCCTTTGATTGATTATATGAAAGGAGTCAAAAAGAGATGAATCAAAATACCCGCGACGAAAAAAACGATTATAGCAATCCGCGAAAACTGGCTGGGTTGGTTGAATATGCCGAGGGGGCGGTGGTGAGTCGAACTATAGTCAAAAACGATGCCGGGACGATTACGCTTTTCTCGTTCGCGGACGGGCAGGGATTAAGCGAGCATTCCGCGCCGTTCGACGCCTATGTTGAAATTCTTGACGGTAAGGCGGATATCACGATAGGCGGGAAGAAAGTGGCGGTATCGGCGGGCGATTTTTTAATAATGCCGGCCAATATTCCTCACGCGGTTCAATCGGTGACTAAATTCAAGATGCTATTGGTGATGATCAAGGGTTAGATTAAACGAGTATTTACGATGGTTTATCAAGTAATTAAAAGCCATCAACCGGAAGTGAATAAACCCTGGATTGCCGCCGCGGGCGAGGAAGTGCGTTATGAACGAAAACCGACCAAATATTCGGGATGGCTCTGGTGTACTAATCGTGAAGGCCAATCGGCTTGGGCGCCGGAGCGATGGGTGATAATTATATCTTCAGAACATGTTCGTTTTATAAGAGATTATAATGCTTCAGAGTTGGCGGTTGATATCGGTCAGATAGTCGAAGGCGATATTATTGAAAGCGGTTGGGTATTTGTATCGTCAGAAAACGGAAAAAGCGGCTGGATCCCGCTTGATTGTGTTAAAGAACATATTTAATTTTAATTGGGAATAGACGTAATACTATCAGCGAAGCAGGGTCATTTTGCGGGTTTGGCTGAATTCTCCTGAAGTAAGACGAACGAAATAAACCGCGGAGGCGACGTTATCGCCATCAGCGTCGGTGCCATCCCAGAAACAAACGAAATTACCGGCGGGAATATATTCATTCACCAGAACCTTGATAGATCTTCCTAAAGCATCGAATATCTCGATTCTGGTTTTGCCGGCTTTCAGAATGCTGAATTTTAAAGAAGTGGTCGGATTGAAGGGGTTGGGGTAATTCTGATTGAGCGCATAAGATTCGGGCAAGCCGGCCAATTCGTTAATCCCATCGGCGCCGAAAGATTTAGCCGTGGCGACGGCGATATTTGACAACGCGGATTGATTGCCGGCGGCGTCGATGGTTTTAATAGCGATGTGATATTCCATGCCAGGGGCCAAGTCGCTAAGCGTCCATTGTTGAGACGACCCACCCGCGAGGGGCGCGGGTGGGTTATCTATAGACAGGAAAGAATCAAAATTGGCTTCCGTGATTTCACGAAGAGCCGCTTTGATGACATAAGCGCTGGCGGTACCGATTAAAGCATCATCCCCAGGCGCGGTCCAGCTCAGACTGATTTCACCGGGGTTTACGCCCGTTATTGCCGAAAGGTCAAGAATCGTGGCCGGTGGAATAATATCAAGGGTTGTCGCGCTGACGACGTTCGATAAACCGGACACATTCGGCACCTCATCGGAAGCTTTAATCGCGAAGTAATAAGTGCGATTGGACGTTAATCCGGTTATGACCATGCTGTCCTGTGTCCCGGCAACGTGAGGGGTCGGTTCGCCGCTGACCTGCGTGGCGGACGCCCAATTCGCCTCTGTGATTACAGATGTTGAATAACGGATATCATAAGACGCACAGGTGCCGGTGGTGCTGTCATCGCCGGTGGCGGTCCATTTTAGGGTGATTGTGGTTCCTGTCCTGTTAGTTACCGCCAACGTGGTGATACTGGCCGGCGGAATCTGTTCATTGGCGGTTGTAATAGTCGCGATATTCGACAACCCCGACCAGTTACCGGCTTCATCGGCGGCCTTAATCGCAAAATAATATGTAGTAGCCGGCTGAAGTCCGGTGATAAGCATCGATTCAGCGGTTCCCGCCACATGCGGCGTGGGTTCGCCGGTAACCTGAATCGCCGATGACCAGTTAGCTGGAGTGATGGCGCTGGCAGAGTACCTTATATCGTATAAAGCGGCGGTTCCGGTAGTACTGTCGTCGCCGGGAGCAGTCCAGTGCAGAGTGACGGAATTCGCGGTCGTTTGTGCAAATACTTTCTCAGCAGGTAAGTTTAATAATATCAATGCCGCCAGGAGAATATAGACCGGTAGGGTTCTGAGATTTTCCGGTTTTGTTTTCCCCCGTTTTTTCATCATAGCAAAGTCCTCCTTTACATTTTTGCCGAAAGAGAACAATGCAGATACCAAGCCAATTGGCTGAAATTTTCGCAAGTCGCTGTAATGCAGCACATTATGTGTTTCACGAACCCCTATATTCATCGTTAAAAGCGGTTGGTTTTTGTTGCAATTTTGAACGATGCTCAAAGTTTAAGTAATACAACGACATGTTGGTATAATCGGGCGGGATTTGATTCTCTGAAGCGGAAAAATACTGTCCATTTTAAAGAAATAGGTGTTTTATTTATTATGCTGATGGCGATTCCGGCATCGCTTTCGCCGGCATACTGATTCTAATGTCCATGTTTGCCAATCTGAAAATTCGGCAATCGCTTACTGTTGGAGTAATTTGGTATGGCCGGGG
>JAAYTW010000159.1 GCA_012517955.1 Candidatus Zixiibacteriota bacterium
AATGACTTTTGGGGTTGTTTTCGCCGCTGTTGCCGGAATTATGGTCTATATTTCGCTTGATGAATTATTGCCGACCGCCGAGGAACATGGCGAACATCACATAGCAATCGGCGGCCTTGTGGCCGGAATGGCGGTCATGGCGATTAGTCTGCTTCTTGTGGCATAAAATAAGTTTATTTCCAATTTTCTGGGCGAAAATACTATGCCGGAAAAAGTCTTTTCGCGTTAAGAGTATTTAGATATTCACCTGGGCAGAGACGGTTTCCGGTTTTTTATCTTTACGGTAAAAACCGAAACGAGTATTGAGAGCTGCTCCCAACCCAAAAGGCACAAATAGGAATAAGAAGAAACCAAGGAAAATCATATTTATTATGAACAGGGGCAGCGAGTTTAAGGCGTAACCTATAATCATAATAAGGAGTGGAATCGCGGTTGTGACAAGTCCTCCAAACATAAAAGCCTGAAGCGTATTTGTTTTTTTGAACAATCTCTGTCCGACGGCGATATTAATGGAGGCGTAGGCTTGCACGACCACCAGAGGAAACGCCAGCGGTATAACCAGCAAGGCTATCGGGATACCCAGAATAGTAATCAACAGGAGCAACCAGGCAATCGGTAATCCGATATAAAAGATATAACCGAAAAGAAACGATTTAAATGGTTTTTTCGATAGCTCTTGCGCGATTCGATTCGTCGGCACCGGAACCAGGGCCACCATCAACCATGCAAATAACAGCCCCAGTAGAACAATCAGTAGGAGGATTCCCAACACCAGTCGATACGATGATGAGCCGCGATTGACGTTCATAAGCGGCAACTTCAATTGCATAATCGCGCCGGTAATTCGGGCGCCTTCGTCTTTTTTGATTTTACCGCCGACGGCCACGGCGTTACCATTAATTACACCTGTGGATGTTACATAAATATCTCCGCCCACCGTTGTGACATCGCCATTGACGACGCCCTTAACCGTTACGTTCGCTCTGATCACCTGTATATCGGAGTTAACCCGGGTGTCCCGATCGACAATTATGTTCTCACCCCATCGGGTAATTTGGTTTCTGCCGCTGCTGTCGTAAAACGGAATATCGTACGGCAGCGATGAATCGAATAACATTTCATTGTAAGTTATCAAACCCGTATCGGTTCGGACTTTAATTATTCCGTTTTCATCGATAATGATTTCTTTAAAAGATGGCAGACCGGTCGTATCGAGTTTTTCTTTTGCGCGGCCGAAAATATCCTGGGGGCGTTTTAAATTGTTAAAATCGCTTTCTTGAAGGGATTCCAAATCGATTGTAATTTTCAATTTCGACGCTTCTTGTAGAAGGCTATCGGCTTTTTTTCGGGCAATTTCCGATAGTTTTTCCGCCGTTTCCAGGGTGTTTTTTTTGGGCGATTCGCGGTTGCTTTTTGTCCCCGTTTCTGACATAGGCGGGGGTTCAGGCGGGCCGGCGAGCGCCATATTGCCCAGAACAATCAGCAATACACAAGAGAGTTTTATGTTTAAGAAAAATCCGTTCATCACATCTCAATCATGCTGATATCGCCGGAGGTGGTGATTATATTGATTTTGCCTGTTCCTTCGCCGGTTTTCCCTTCGAGGTATGAATCGGAAACTGTCCGAAAATCAATATCGAGGTCGGTCCTGATTTCGCCCGAACGCGTTTCAATCTCCAGGCCGCCATTGAAATTATCGGCCATTTCAAGATAAACATCGCCCGAAATAGTCCTTAGGCTGAATTTTCCCTGTGGATTTGTCAATCCGCTTAATTTGATTTCTCCCGATATGCTTTTGGCGGTGGCGGAACCATCGATATTTTGTGAATAAATATCGCCCGAAGTCGTATTTAGATCGATGTCGCCTTTTATATCGTAAACGCGGATTTCACCAGAAATCGATTTGATTTTAATATCGCCCCATATACTACAGGCGGTTACATCTCCCGAAGATGTCGACACGGACAGGTTGCCTTTGAGTTCGTCGATATCAAAATCGGAGGATGATCCAGTAAACAAGATATTTCCATCAATGTGGCAGCCGGAGAAATCTCCCGATTCGACCATTATATCGCAATCGCCGATAACATTTTCCCACTTTATATTTGAAGATGCTCCTTTTAGAGTCAGGTTATTGCGAAGGTTTCTGCCGCTTATGTCAGCCGATGCCGTGGTCACATTCAACATTATATTTGGAGGAGCGGCCACTTTGATTAATATTTCAATTTCGTTTCTGAATTCGCCTGACAGAAGGTTATGGATAATATCATAGGCTCGCGAATTGCGATTGGGGATATCGACTATAGTATGTAATACTTGGTTTTCTTTGCGGAAATCGACTTTGATTTCGCCGGCTATTTTTTCTGCTTTGGTTTGGTTTTCGAGGTAAATAACCCGCAAAACCCTTATATTGATTTCGTTGTCCGCCGATTGTTCAAACCTGATTGAGCCTTCGGGACAATCGATGGAGATTTCTTTGATTTCGCCGACTTCGGTTTTATAGACGGACGGGTATTCATATACCGCCGCCGATAAAATCGCGATATTAAAGAAACAGATGATAACGGCCACTGCGAACCGCATCGGGCACCTCCTTTAACGCAACGATTTCAACTTCTTTTTCAGAAGTTCCCTCGCCCGGAATATTCGGGCTTTAACCGTGCCTACCGGTACTTTTAGCGCTTTGGCGATATCTTCGTATGATTGATCTTCCTGATGACGCATTATTATCACCTGTTTATATTTTTCGGGAAGCGAATCGATTGCGGCCGTAATTGATACCTGTTTCTGTTTATCCGAGAGGTCACGTTCGGGATTGTAGCTGGAGTCGGCGACATCCACATTGACTTGTCCCTCTTCGGTTTCAACCGGCCGGTCTAAAGAGAACGCGTTTATTCGTTTCTTACGGATATGATCGATAGATGAATTAGCGGCGATTTTAAAAAGCCAGGTGGTGAACCGGTAGTTCGGATTATAGGTTTTCAAAGAACCGAAAGCTTTGATAAAAGTCTCCTGGACCAAATCCTGGGCTTCCTCTTTGTTGTGAACAATCTTGAATACGATATGGAAAATCGATTGTTTATGCGCCTCAAAAAGCATCTGATAGGCTTTTTGGTCGCCATCCAGGGCCCGTTTAATCAGGCTGTCTTCTGATTCAGAAATCAGACTTTTATCCTCAATTTAGGTTACGTTTTTCAAACGCCAAAGGTTGCGTCTTAAATCCGCATCACCGAAAATCAACATATAATATCTGTAGAAATAATTCAAAGAGAAAATAGAACCGGCAACAAAAACCGCCTCTACTTGATAGAGGCGGTCGGTAAGAATATATATTGATTGTACCAAATTATCCGGAATAGCCCAGTAAATTTTCGAGCAAAGCTTGAATATCGTTGACCTTGAACGGCTTGTTCAGAAGGCCGTCGGCTTTTTGCGTAAGCAATATATTTTGGGTTTCGCCGAGAGAATATCCGGTTATTACCACAACCGGCATTTCCGGATGTTCGCTTTTTATCGCTTTTAACAGGTCGATACCGTCCATTTTAGGCATCCGCAGGTCAGTGAACACCATCGCGTAATCTTCCGTTTTCAGTTTCGTGAGGGCCTCTTCGCCGTCTTGGGCGTGCTCCCCTTTAAACTCGAATATCTCCAGAATGTCTGAAAGCAACATCGACATGTTGGGATTGTCATCAACGATAAGAATGTTTTTTGAGTTGCTTTTCTGCATAATCTGTTCCTTCACAGATATCTTCGGCAGATATTTATAGTAATTTAATCTAAATCGAACGGAGGATGGAACATGTCGACCTGACAGTATATTATTGTCTTAATAATTACGAGGTGGTTGGCGTGTTGATTAACTCTATGACAGGAAAGACTTTTCGCGTCTATAACGCCAGAGCAGAGCGCCTGCGCGTACTACCCAATCCAGAATCATGGCTATCCAGACCCAAAGTATGCCGCCACCCAGCAGAATACCCGTTATATATGCAAACGGCAGACGGACGCACCAGGCGCCTACTACGGTTGTCCCCATCACGAAACGGGTATTGCCGGCGCCGCGCAATGCCCCCGATAAAACCATCGCCGCGGCCAATGGCGGTTGCGAAAAAGCGGTAACGTAACAATAAATTACTCCCAATTTTATAACCTTCGCGTCGGAGGTGAAAAGACGTACCCATAGCTCGGGCACAACCAGATAAGAGACGCCCAACACCGTCATAAATATTATCGCCACTAAGCTGGATTGGTAGCCGACCCTTTTGGCTTTTCGGGGAAGTCTGGCGCCAAGGTTCTGACCGACCATCGCGGTGGCGGCCTGCGCGAAACCTAATCCCGGCAGCCA
>JAAYTW010000160.1 GCA_012517955.1 Candidatus Zixiibacteriota bacterium
ATATGTTATGGATATGTTTCCCGGATATCGAAAAAAAACCTGCCTTGTTTCCGGTTGGGCTTTAGACAAGGGGTTTATCAACTTCAGATGGGTCAACGAGGCCGTTCCTCTCTCGGATCATGCCTCTTACAACGAGCTAATCGAATATGTGGAAACGGCCAAACCACGAAAAGTATTTTGCTTATTCGGGTTTAAAGACATTGTCGATGATTTAAAATGCCGCGGCTACGATGCCGTAAAGGCGACCCTCGCGAACATGAAAAACGCCGAAAAAACGTTTAACTAAATAATAAGTCCATATAAAATTATGCCGGATATCATAATATCTGCCAGAAAGCTTTTTAAACGCTACAAAGACTTGGTGGCTGTCGACCACATCGATTTTGATATAATGGAAGGGGAAACCTTCGGATTTCTCGGACCCAATGGCGCCGGTAAAACGACCACCATGAAGATGCTGTACTGCTTTATTCTGCCCGATGGAGGCAAGTTGACCGTCGATAATCTTGATGTGGTTAAAGATTCACGGAAAGTAAAGGCGATTTTGGGCGTGGTTCATCAGGAAGACTCCTTGGATCCGGATTTGTCAGTGAAAGAAAACCTCGTTACTTACGCCCGCTACTTCGATATACCCAAGAAAATCTCCGGGCCCAGGGCCGACAGTCTCATAGAAATGATGTCGCTTACTGAAAAGAAAGATACCATAATCGATGAATTATCCGGCGGATTAAAAAGACGTTTGATGATTATCCGCGGCCTCATAAACAACCCTCGAATCTTAATTCTCGATGAACCCACCACCGGGTTGGACCCGCAGGCACGCCATCTGGTTTGGCAAAAATTACGGACACTAAAAAAATCCGGAATTACTATAATTCTTACGACGCATTATATGGAGGAAGCAGCTCAACTATGCGACAGATTGGTTATGATGCATAAAAGCCGTATAATCGCCTCCGGGGCGCCCGACAGGCTTATCGCTGAATATGCCTCGCGCGAGGTCGTCGAAATCCGTGACCCCGATGACCGGTTGATTAACGATTCACAACGGTTGCTTAACGATGGCGATTCATTGGAAAAAACAGATGATACAATCTACATATTCACGCAAAACGCGTCCTCGATACTTGGTCGTTTGCGAGGATACCATTTCAGCGGAGTTACCGAACGCAGAGCCAATTTAGAAGACGTGTTCCTGAAACTTGCCGGCAGGGGTTTAATCGATTAAAGTAATATCTGACCCGAAATCAAATCTGACACCGTTAAAAACGTAACTATATATTTTCTTTCAAATCAGTTTACGCAAAATATCCGCCATTTCGCGCGATGTCTGGAACCTCATGTCTGGGTCCTTTACCAGCGCTTTGGCGATTATCTTATCGAATATTCGCGGTACTTCAAGATTTATTTCGGACGGCGGCGGCGGCGACGTATGCAAAATCGAATATATCAGCGCCGATATTGTGTCCCCCTTAAACGGTTTCTCTCCCGTCAAAAGTTCGTAAAATACGACGCCGAGACTGAATATGTCGCTGCGACGGTCAACCGGCTGGCCTTTAAGCTGCTCGGGCGATATATAATTCGGGGTTCCCAGTGCGACTCCCGATTGCGTCATATTTGACGAATCAAAGCGGGCAATACCGAAATCCATCACTTTCACTTTATCATTTTCGACAACCATTATGTTGGCCGGTTTGATATCACGATGGACAATACCGTGTTCGTGCGCGAAATCCAACGCTTCGCATACCTGAATCATAATTTTACAAATCGTTTTATAGTCCCAGCGATGACCACTGTGAAGCAAAGCCTCCAGGGTCTGGCCGTCAAGGTATTCCATGGCGATGTATTGCAGGCTATTTTGTTCGCCGACATCGTAGATTGTAACGATATTTGGATGGGACAGTTTTCCGGCGGCTTTGGCCTCGCGGGTAAGCCTTTCGCGAAGTTCCATGGCCTCGCTGGGTTCGGCAATGTTGTCGACGCGAATGGTCTTTAACGCAACCGGCCGATCGATTGCCGGATCCATCCCCCGATAAACCATTCCCATAGCTCCCCGACCAATCGGTTCGATAATGCGGTATCGCCCAAAATTGCCCGATTCCACCGGTGAACCGCCGCTCGAATTAGGTATCGGGATAATCCCGGATGAACCCGATTGCGTATTTAAAGGCATAGTTACCTTAGTGGCGTTAAAATCGCTTTTACTTGTTCCGGCGGTGCCCGCCATGTTGATGCCACCTATCGGAGTTGAACTTAATAGTTTATCGTAATCTATTTCGACATCGTCATCAGCGCTGTCTTCCCCGCCATCGTCTTTTTGCGGTTTTAACATGGGCGAGGTAATCATGAAAAATACTATCATCATTATAGGATATGAAATTTTCGTCATGATATCGGCGGCGGCAAACAAAGCGAATCCGACGTTCGCCATTACGAATAGCAATATCCCGAGTGATACCAAACGATACATCATCGATATTTTCGGTAAAATAAATGCCGCGAAAATACCGATACCCAGCATAAACACTATCGTAATCAATGAGGCTGCCCCGACTTCGCGCAGGAAATTACCGTGAATTATATTCTCAATCGCGTTAGCGGTGATTTCCACTCCTGGCATCATTTTGCTCACCGGCGTGGTGTAGAAATCGCTGGAACCGCTGCCCGTATACGCCACAATGGCGATTTTACCGGTCAGGTCTTTGCGCCCGGTGGCTCCCATCATTACATCGGCCGCAGAAACATATTTAAATAATCCCGCAGGTCCGTTAAAATTAATCGGCATTCTGCCGGCATGGTCGGTTGGGAGGGCCAGGGCTCCAAGTTTTATTCCTTTACCGATTTCCACAAACGCATTATCGCGACTATAACCGTAATAGCGATAGGCAGTCAGTATATCCACCGAAGGCAAGCAACCACCCGCATAACTTAATATCATCGGTTGACTGCGCACGTGACGGTCGAAATCGAAATTGATACCGCTGAATCCCAATCCGTAGGCGGCTTCGGCTAAGGCTTTTGACGGCAGATAAATACTGCCGGCGATTACCGGCGGTCGGGCTTGCAGCTGTTGTTTATCATCAAATTTAACGAAGGCATGACGGGTCAAGTATTCCGGAATACCGGCCGCCGTAGAACCAAATTCGGAAGTCGAATATCGATACGGCAATATGACATTACCGGCTTCCTTAATTTTATTCGCCAGCAACTGCGTATAACCCAGCGAATCTTCGCGGGCATCCTCCGGCAGCGCCAAGTTCAATAATATCACCTTGGGCTGTTGTTCCGATAATTTTTCAATCAGCGTCGCCAGTTTGCCTCGGTGCCAGGGCCAGGGACCTAATTCTTTCAGGCTCGCGTCGTCAATCGCCACGATTTGAATATCGTCCGGAATCTGCTTTTTGCCTCGTAACTCGAATAGCTTATCGAAAATCGCCGTCTCTATGCTTTGAAACATCCGCGGTTGGTCAAGATAGATAGTTATGATAAAAAGAGTGATTAATAAGTAAAGGATTAAGCCAGACGATTTCTTAAGCATTGTCATTCCTCTAACCGATGATTAATTCACCGACGATACTCTCATAGAATGTTTCACACATCAATAATCGGCATGTCGAGGCTATAACCTTAATGTCATAAATAAAAAATACTACCTATTCCCGGTAATATCAGCGGCATTATAAAATCTTAATGATGCATAATTGAACAAAGAGGTATTCAACAATGGTAACCAAATGATTTTATGGCCGGCCGCGCGTTGACTTAATACTAATAGAGGATTTGATAAAATTCGCCCCCATGCCGTCACCAAACCTGAAAAGGTAAGTTGGTTCTATATTAATATCTTAAGCAAAAAAGCGTTGCGTTTAATTAACGCGGAATATCGGTCTGATTTCCGTTTACCGCTTCTGGCCACGGACCGGATTGACTCTTGGCTTGGGCCGAACTTATAGCCCGATCGCTCTGTGAGAAAAGAAATCCCGCCAGAAAAATCATCGCGCCCAATAAGCCCAGAAACAACAGTAGCCGGTTGATTAAAATTCCTTTATTACTCACGTCTCTCTACCTTCCAACCGCCAACCTTTCTATCAGATATTCTGGCAAACCCAGCGAGGCCATCTGTTTTTGTGTGATATCATAACTGTAGGCCACCCGTTTATGCCTTATAATTTGCTTTTCGCAATCATATATCAAATAACAGCTCCGAGGGTCGCCGTCGCGCGGCTGCCCGACCGAACCAATATTCACCAAATATCGTCTTTGCGGATTGATTTTTTCTTCGGAACGGTTCGATACGGTGCAATTCCCTTCGGAATCTATCGATACGATAAATGGGCGATGAGTATGACCGACCAGACACATTTTCTGATTAAAATGTCGAAAATTCTCTTCGACATCGTTCATATCGAGGATATAATGCCACATTTCTGGTTCTTTGGGAGACGAATGAACGACCATGATATCATCGAATTCAGCTTTGATTTCAAATTTCTTCATTATTTCGATGATATCTCTTTTCAACGACGTGCGGGTCCAATTCATCGATTCCGCGGCGTACTGATTGAAATAGTCGGTCTCCATCAAGCCCAGCGCGGCGTAATCGTGATTGCCGATAAGCTTCACCGGGGCGATTTCATTAATCAATTCTATACATTCGTTGGGATTCGGGCCATACCCTACCGCATCCCCAAGAAAGCATACTTTATCGATTTTTTCAGCCTGAAAATCAACAACAACAGCTTTCAGAGCTTCCAGGTTGGCATGCACATCCGAAAAAAAAGCGTATTTCATTAGGGACGGTTCTCTAAATATCTAAAAACGGTTTTGCCGACTTGAATTAAATCATCGTTTCGCAACAAATGCCTGTCAATTTCCTCGCCGTTGACTTTGGTTTTTCCTTTACGGCCCAAATTCACCAGCCAAAAATCAGATCCGTCTTTAACAATCTTCGCCTGAACGCTGGAAAGGAATACTCCCTTGGCTCTGATATTGGCCGCTTTCGACCTGCCAATCGTTACCACCGAATGCGCCAAAGGAAACATTTCCTTCTCAGCCTCATGTTCTCCAAGCAGCATAGAACAACCGCTCTCTGATGTCAACTTTTTTGATAATTTATCTTTGGCGATTAGTTCTTTTTGCTTTTTGGTTTCAAGCACCATGGTACCGTCTAAACCCCCGAACAATTCGTTGTCTTTGCGGGTTTCGTTGTGAAAAATCAGCGAATATTTGGCGATAGTGATTATATCGTTATCTTTTAACACTTCTTCCGTGACTTTGCGGGCATTCACGAAAGTCCCATTCAACGATTCGTTGTCTATCAATACCGCCGAGTTGTCGCCAAACTCGATTATGGCATGGCGACGTGATACTCCTCGATTGTCAAGCACGATATCGTTATCCGGCGTCCTGCCGATTGTAATCCGTTTTTTCTCGGTTATAAATCGCTCGACGATTTTGTCTTCGTATTTAACGATTATTTCAGGCATACACTCCTCCCCAAACGCTGATTCGGCTCCAGCCGCCAGGCATTCGAATTAGGCCGATCTTTTATTTCAAAAATTGCTATATTGCCTTTTAACTTGCCTCCGGTACTGTTCTCTTATATTTTCGGTAAGATGTTGACAAACTTTAAGGTTTCCGGAAAAGTGATATCCGCTCCCGCCGCCGGAGTCACCGATTCAATAACGCGGCGGCTCGCTCGTGAGTATGGAGCTGAGATAACCGTAAGCGAACTGGTGTCGGCCGAGGGGCTTATCCGGAACCATGATAAGACCAAAGGATTATTACGCTTTACGACGGATGAGAGGCCTATCGGATTACAGCTTTTTGGGGCCGATCCCGGCCATATGGCGGAGGCGGCGCGTTATGCTGCCTCTCTTGAACCCGATTTCATAGATTTAAATTTCGGATGTCCTGCGCGAAAAGTGGTCGGTAAAAACGGCGGTTCATCATTATTGCTTAACCTTTCGCTAATCGAAAAAATAATAGATCAGACTGTGAAAGCG
The DNA here is from genome assembly GCA_012517955.1 of Candidatus Zixiibacteriota bacterium. GTDB lineage: Bacteria > Zixibacteria > MSB-5A5 > UBA10806 > 4484-95 > JAAYTW01. The sequence continues at coordinate 6,009 of JAAYTW010000160.1, forward strand.
GTGCCAATCCCGGTAACGATAAAATATCGCTCGGGCTGGGATAATAAACATATTGTGGCCGTGGAAGTCGCGCAAATAGCCGAAAGCTGCGGCGCCAGCGCCGTGTGTCTTCATCCACGCACCCGTGTTCAGGGTTTTTCCGGGTATGCCGACTGGTCATTGATTGCCAAAGTAAAACAGGCCGTAAAAATTCCTGTTATCGGTTCAGGCGATATCGATTCCCCTGTTAAGGCGGTACGGATGTTCAATGAAACCGGCTGCGATGCTATCATGATTTGCCGCGCTTCTTTCGGCAATCCGTGGATTTTTCATAGAATAAAGCATTATCTTACAGCGGGAATCGAGCTTCCAGAACCGACTCCGGCCGAACGAATCAATTTGGCTATCAGACACCTGCGGATGTCAATCGCAAGCTATGGCAGTCCTCGAGGGATATTCAGTATGCGCGCCAAACTGGCCTGGTATCTTCGCGGATTGCCAAAAGCATCCAAGATTAGAACCGATTTAATGAAACTGACTGATGAATATGCAATTGTAAAACTGTTAAGCGATTTTGCCATGAATTTTAGCAACGGTTTTGACACGATACCCGATAATCGAAAAACCATCGCTTCATAGAAATAAATGATTATTTAAAATAATAATGTGAACAAGGAGAGATAAATGCCCAATGGATTTCTTGTATTTGCCGAAATGACCAACAACCAAATCGCGCCCCTTACCAAACAAGCGCTGGGTATCGCCCGAACCCTGGCCGACGGCAAAGGACTCTCCGTCGCGGCAATCGTGATTGGCAACAACGTATCAAACATGGCTGAGTCGCTCGCGAAATTTGGGGCGGATAAAATTTATTACTGCCATGCCCCCGAATTGGAGAATTTTCTTGATGAAAGCTATGCCAAAGTAATAGCGGAGACTGCCAGGCGCGAAGAGGCGAAATATATCTTGGGCGGAGCAAGCTTTATCGGAAAAGAGCTGTTCCCCCGCTTAGCGGTTATGATGAATTCGGGATTAGTTCCGGATATCACAGCTATTGAATGGGATGGCGATAATCTTTTGGCCACCAAACCAATTTACGGCGGTAAAGCGATAGTCAAAATCTCTCCGGCTGGTCCAGGTCCCCAGATAGTCACCATCAGACCCAAGGCTTTTCCTGAAGCAACCGAAAATCCCGCTAAGACCGCCTCTATAGAAATAATCGACTATGATGACTCCAAATATGGCGCCCGGGCGAAAGTACTGGAAAAAGTAAAAGAGGGTGGTCAAACCGTAAGCTTAACCGATGCTGATATCATTGTGTCGGGCGGGCGCGGTTTACGCGACCCGGCTAATTTCAGCCTTATCCGGGAATTGGCCGATGCTTTAGGCGCCGCCGTTGGCGCGTCCCGTGCAACTGTTGATGCCGGCTGGATTCCCTATGCTCATCAAGTCGGCCAAACAGGCAAAACCGTCAATCCCAAGCTTTATATCGCATGCGGCATATCCGGGGCTATCCAGCATCTTGTAGGGATGCAATCGTCAAAAATAATCGTGGCCATTAATCGCGACCCGGAAGCGCCGATATTTAAAGTGGCTACATACGGTATCGTTGGCGACCTTTTTGAAATTCTACCTAAATTAACCGCCAAAATTAAAGGTTGATTTTCGTTTGAGGAACTTGAAAATAATAAACAGCAAAATCCGCCGACTGCTATTATTATCAGGCGCCCTTTTCTTTATTACGCCGGCCTACGCCGACTCACTCCTATTCAACGATAATATGTATGGCTCGGAATGGTATGGCATCTATATGGGGCGCAATAAAATCGGTTATTCGAAAAGCGTGTTTGAAAAAATTGGCGAAAATAAATGGTCGATTTCGACCTCACTTACATTGACTTTTAAAGTTAACGAAATCGCGGCTTCCATCGGTGAGGTGGAACAACGTATTTACGAAGGCGATAACGGCGAAATGACCTCTATTGATTTCAGCTCCGCGAATCCTACCGGCGATATATCCGTCATCGGCAAAACTATAAGTGATTCTTTTATGATATCCACCAACATCGCCGGGCGACTAACTTCAAAATTCATCTCCAGACCGGCTGAAACCCTTACCGACGCCATGATAATTCCCATAAAGGCGCAAAATGGCCTACTGGTGGTCGGCGATACATTGCGTTTTTCGACTTTTCTGGCTGACCCACCCCTCTCATCCCGCTTCAACCATTTAGCGATAGTAAAAAGCCGCGAAACAATTCTGTTCGCCGGGATACCCACCGATATATACATGGTTTATGACAGCACGCTCGAAATGAATATCGGAGGAGAAATAATAGTCACGGATAAGGGCCGAATTATCGAACAACGGGCTGCCGGCATGGCAATAATAACCCGCGCCGAACCAGAGGAAATTGCCAAACAAATCGATTTGGAATTCGACCTGCTATCTCACAATGTAATTGCTTGCGACAGCGGGCCAATCGACGCCGGTTCCGTAAAAAAAGCATCCTTTCTTATTACCGGTTTCGACAATAATAAATTTCCGGCGGCGAGCAATTTTACGATTGAAAAATTCAGCCCCGACAGCGCCCTCGTAACTATTTTCAGCGAACCTTATGACCACGAATTATCCGCTATCCCCGATTCTCTTCAAAGATATCTTGAACCCGAACAATTGATTCAATCAAAAGACCCTGAAATCACCAAACTGGCTGAAGAAATCCTCGATAATGAACGCAACCCAAAAACTAAAGCCGAACTTATAAATCGTTGGGTGTACCTCAATATAAAAAAAGAGTATTCCCCTGAAATATCCAACGCTCTGGCGACCCTTCGCGCCCGCAAAGGGGATTGTGGAGAACATTCGGCGCTGGCGGTGGCGCTCCTGCGGGCATCCGGAATTCCGGCGCGAGTCGCTTCCGGCGTTGTTTATTGGCCCGAAGGAAAAGGGTTCGCATACCACGCCTGGGTGGAATTATATCTCGGCAAATGGGTTCAGATGGACCCGACTTGGAACGAATTATCCGCCAATGCTACTCATATTATGCTCACCAATGGGGGAGTGGAAAAGCAAATCGCCGTAATCGCGGCCGCGATTCGGGGCATGAAAATAAAATTTGTCAGTTTTGAATAATTATGAAAACTGCGGCGGTAATCTCATCCGATTACCGCCGTTTTTTATTGCTGAAATCTAAAATTGGTCGATTGTTTTTTTGGTGATAGGACCAAGCGGCGCCAACATTTTTTCTATTTCAGACGCTTTGCCGACAACACAGAAAATTAAATTGTCGGTATTCCAATGATTCTTTGCCGCTTTTAGTATTGCCTCTTTGGTGACTTTGTTAATGTTTTCGGTAAAATCTTCTATATACGAAACCGGTAAACCATAAAGTTTTATCTTGATAATTTCGCTAACGATATTGTCGGCCGTTTCAAGGCTGCCCGGGTAATATCCCGAATAGAAATTTTTCGCTTCATTGAATTCTTCATCAGTAACCAATTCCGTTTGCATTTTTTTGATAACATCCAGGCTGGCCTGAATCGCAATCATCGTCGATTCGTTCGGCGTGTAGGTATTACAGTAGTACGCCCCGGGCATCACATTCCATTCATTCTGCGTTCGGATATCGTACGTAAGTCCTTTTTGCACTCTGACAACCGCATTAAGCCTCGATGTAAAAGAACCGCCAAGAATGTAATTCATTAACAACAAAGGATAATAATCAGGATCCTTGCGGGTTATTCCTAGATGACCAAACCGAATGTTGGATTGCGTGGCATCAGGCTTGTCAATCAACACGACGCTTCTGCCGGATGGTTCATTGGCCGGCATCGAATTCATGACCGGCACCGACCCTTTTTCCCATCCGCTAAATGCTTTTCTGGTCTCTTTTATAATCGCGGCCGGCATTACATCGCCGGCTACAAGCAAAATGGCATTATTGGGAAGGTAATAGTCTCGGTAAAACTTCTTAACATCCTCAACTGTTATGTTCTTCAATGATGCTTCGGTCCCTACGGACGGACGGCCGTATGGATTTGTCCCGAACAACGCCTGATTAAAACCGCGTTCACAAAGATTGTCGGGATCATCTTTGCTCTGGATAACGCCGGCAATAGTCTGATTTAGTTCTCGGGCGAATTCGCTCGAATCGAATTTAGGATTCACAACGATATCGGCCAGTAAACCAAATCCCACGTCGAAATGCTTCAATAAAACCGAACAACTTATGTTTGTGTAATCGCGATTTGTCGACGCCGACAGGCTTCCGCCGACAAAGTCGATTTTATCGGCTATTTCAGTCGCCTTGAGAGTTGCGGTGCCTTGTCGAAGCAAACCGGCGGTCAAATTCGCTAACCCGGCTTTCTCGTTTGGGTCGTTCGCCGCGCCCGCTTTCACCACCAACCGCATCGTGACAAGCGGCAATTCATGATTTTCAACTATTACCAATTGCAATCCATTATCGAGCGTCTCTTCGGTTATCGGCGGCAATTTTAATTGAGCAAACCCGTTTACGCTGATAAACAACACCGCGATAAGAATATTAATTATTATTTTGCTTTTCTTCATTTCTACCTCCCTGCCTTATCATTCCGATATCGACGCCTGGGTGGGCGGCTCCGGCACAAGTATTACCACGGTTCGATTACGCGAATTAAGATATTTTTTGGCCACCCTCATCACGTCGGCGGCTGTCACCGAACGGTAGCCTTCAGCCTCCTTATATATATTCATATAGTCGCCCGTGTTTATTTCAAATGAACCAACCATAGAAGCGCGGCTTTCATTTGTTTGCATTCCGAAAATAAATTCCGATTCCAGTTGGTTTTTGGCTTTTTGGAGTTCATAATCGGTTATCGGTTCGGTTTGCAGTTTGTCTATTTCCTGCCATACTTCCGCCTCTATTGAATCCATATTCGATCCTGGAACGGCTCCGGCCATAACATAAAACAACGCGGGATCCTGATAACGCGCCGCCTCACCATCCACGAATAGCGCCTTCTGCTCTTCATATACTAAACGACGGTACAACCTCGATGATTCTCCTCCGAACAACACACGGGCCGCCACTTTGAGCGCATAAATATCGGGACTTTTACCATCGGGAATTTTAAATCCGGCGATAAAGGCGGGCAACTGCGCCATCTTATGATATTGAATTCTCTTTTCACCGCGCTGCGGCGGTTCCACCGTCCGCACGGGAGCTTGGTTGACCTCGGCCTTGATTGGCCCATAATGTTTTTCAACCATCTTCATCACTTCTTTAGAATTGATATCTCCCGAAATTATCAGAAACGAGTTGTTGGGCGCGTAATGAGTCCGATAATAATCTAGACAGTCCTGTAAAGTAATCGATTTGATATCCGATTCAAAACCAATCGGCAGCCAACGATATGGATGCGCCACATAAGCGTTGTTGAATATCTGCTCGTACAGCGACCCAAATGGATCATTGTCGTAACGCATGCTCCTTTCGCTTAAGACAACTTGTTTTTCGGATGACAAATTTTGTTCATTGATTGCAAGATTTCGCGAACGATCAGCCTCAAGGTCAATTGCAACCTCTACTTTCGATGGCGGCATCACTTCGTAGTACGTGGTGTTATCAAACGATGTCCAGGCGTTATTATATCCGCCGTTTCCCAGCACCAATCGATCGAATTTTTCCTTGGGGTATTTTTTCGTCCCTTTGAACATCATGTGCTCAAACAAATGCGAGATACCGGTTATTCCCGGCACTTCATTTTTCGAACCGCAGCGATACCAAGCCTGAATCGTCACCGTGGGACAGGAATGGTCCTCTAAAAGCAAAACCATCAGGCCGTTCGCCAATTGATGTTTTTCAATCGTGAAATTTAACTCTCCCGCGGCGGCCAGCCCCGATATTATCATTACAATGACCGCCGCCTGTTTCCATTTCGACATCAATACCTCCATTTATTTAACGCTTATGTTATAAGGTAATCGGTAATAATAAGCTGATTCATCGAAATCCAACAACGGCCCGATTTCCGAAATTCTTTCAGATATGGCCGACGCCAAATCTTTATCCAATGGATTGTAGTTTAAATCCAGTTTAAGTCCGTATTTCGGACCGATTTCCAATTTAACCGGCTGACCTTGCTTGATATTTGCCCGCCGAACGGCATCATCGATTGCGTCCATCAGGCCGCCTTCCCTGGTACCGAGCCCGATTCGCAAAGCCTCGCGTCCTGCCCACACTCTTCCCCGGCCGATTGAATCGACTTCAGCTATCGACAACCTTCTCCAGCGAGCCACCTTATCGACGAATCCATCGTAAAATTCCTTTATCGCATCATATACAAGAGTTTTTTCCTCATCATTCAGCGACAACCAATCGCTTCTGATACCGGCGTGACGCCCTCTTGTATAAACGACTTTGTTAGCGCCAAGTTTTTCATATAAACCGCGGGCTACGATCTTGCCCGTGAAAACGCCAATTGACCCGGTGATGGTACCAGGCATCATATAAATCTCATCGCCGATACACGCCAAATAATATCCTCCCGATGCTCCGACATTTCCCACGGAAACAATCAGGGGCTTCTTCCCTTTTATTTTTTCAAGTTCCCGATAAATTCCATCGGTGGCCGCCACCTCGCCGCCGGGCGAATTAATTCGCAACACGACCGCTTTCACGTCGGGATCTTTACGGGCTTCCTTTAGCGCGCCGGATACCGTGTTCTCACCCATCGAACGCCCCCGCAATACCCCGTCACCGCTTTTTTTGCCGGTAATTTCGCCGGTTGCATAGATAACAGCGATTTTGGCGGGGTCGCCCCAGTAGTTGCTTGCTTTTTTGGTTTTGAGAGTTTCCGATAAATTCGAAATTGGCAACTTTTTCCCAAAGTACTTATCCGTATTCTCGGATATTTCATCTTCAACGACCAGGCCCGTAACAAGTCCGCGATTCAAAGCGCGACCCGGCGAATAAGGGCCATCGTCTATAAGCTTCGCCGCATCATCAAATGTTATTCTGCGGCCCGTCGCGATATCGTTGACAAATTGATTATAGAAATCATCGAGCATGACATTGGTCTGGATACTCTCGGGAGAGGAGTTGGTGTAGTTTGTAAACATCTCAGGCGCCGTCTTAAATTCGCCGATTCCGATAAACTCCGGTTTCAAACCCAGCTTATCCATCGTCCCCCTCAAATATACCATCTCGGCTTTCAACCCTTTCAGTTCGAGAGAGCCTGTCGGATTTAGATAAATATCGTCTGCGGCCGAGGCCAGATAGTACTCGATGTTGTCGGCCTCGTCGATATAAGCGACAACCTTTTTACCGGATTCCTTCGCTCTTAAAATTTCCCGACGAATTTCTTGGGCGGCCGCGTATCCAAAAGAACAGCGTTCGATATCCAAATATATGGCGAAAACATTCTTATCCCGCGATGCTTGCCTGATGTCTTGTAGAACGCTCAATAAAGAACGCTGCCGCGCTCCGAAAAAACTTCTGCCCCGTACTTCTTCGGTGATTGATTTATCAAGCGTAATTTTCGCGATGTTTTTATAAGGCACTCTTGTTTCCGGTGAGGCAATCGGCCCCTGGTTGAAATGAACAGTACCTCCTTTAAATTCCCCTTTTCGGGATATACCGCTGCCGCCTAATTGAGATTGGCCGAATGAAATCGCCACACCGGCGTGAATACTGCCATCATCCCTAAATGCGGCTGCCAGCGAAATCCCCTGTTTAGGTATCGCTTCAACCCGAAACTGGCTTTCCATATCTGAAATAGATTCTTTTTCCCTGATATAGCCGTCAACCGAAAACGTTAACTTCTCGCCAAAGGGCCTTACCCCGATCGCTGGATTATACAGCCTTTCAATATGCCTATCTCCAAATTTGGGCCTTAATATATCGTCAACAACGAACCCCAAAGATATAGCGGGCGCTGGGCGGTAAATAATTCCGGTTTTCAATAATTTCTTATTTTTATATAATTCGTTGCTCCCTGTAAAATAAGCGTAAGATATGCCCCAATAGAAATTAGGGAATATTCTTGAACCGCCGGCAAATAAAATTTTACGCCTGAATATATTGTTGGTATGCTTCAACCACTGCATCGAAACCAAAGCCCCGTTCATTCCGAACAAAAAGCCATGATCCCCTTTGAACGTGGAATCCGGATAGGCATGCATGTAACGGAATCCCATCACATTTTCAGGAGCAAGTCCGGCTGGATTTATTAATCCGGCTGAAATGTCATTGACGGTCGCCGCAGACTGGGGAAACAGCTCCATATCCGAATCAAGTTCGGCCCAAGATGCCGCCGGCGTCAGGCTGAAACATAATAAAATCACGAAAATTAAACGACCCAATTTTCCTCCTCTGCTAAAACGATAATGATATTGATTACCGGCAATGCGGCAAGCGAATTATTTACCTTCGACATTTATCTCGCCGATACCATCGACGTTGATTTCTACGAAAGAGCGACCGTCTCCAATCAGTCCCTCTAATCGAGTTTTTTCCATCACCAGGGGCTTAATCGGAATCCCTTTCGTATGGATTTTCCCGCCCCGATCGACCGCCAAAGTCAAGCGGGTTGAAATGTCCTGGGGTAAGGTTAAATCGATGTTATTATATGTATTATTGATTGTAAGCCTGGCACCATTTAAAATCTTTTTTGCGTCCACTTTAATCGGAGAATATCTGGTGGCAATATTGTTGGCGCCATGAGTAAAAACAACATCTGTCAACACGATTGGATTATAACTGGTTTCGCATATCAGCTCGCCGCTTATTCTACTCCCATCTATTTTGCCGTAACTTGTGCGCAAGACAATACTGCCCTCCGACGATTCTATATCTCTAGCCAAAATCGAATCGAAACTGGTATTGGCCTCCAATGGACCTTTTATTTTAGCAAGCGATATCATGCCGTAACTCGTTTCGAAAAAACCGGCATTATCCGATAAAATCATGTCCTTGACGAATATATTTGAACAACTTGTTTGAACATCCGCCCCACCGACAACCCGCTCAAGATTTATGTCGGAGTAAGATGTCTTGATTACCACATCCCCTTTGATATCCACGGCCGATATCGCTCCATATTCATTAGTCACGGCTATATCGCTTAAAGGCCCGATTATATTTATCCGGCTGTAAGAATTATTTGAATCTATTCTAAAATTATTTGGAACCTTTATATTAAGAATGACTCTGACGCCGGCGTCTTTACCCTCCCAAGGAGCCTTCATCGGACTCAACACCCGCAGGCGAAGGCCATCGCTGTTTTTCGCGTTATCATCCAAACCAATATCTATCAGACTGAAATACCGTTGCTGGGTTTCCTCAACCGATACATTTGTCAATTTAGTATAATTGACCTCGATTTTATTTTGCTGATGGGCCGTAATATCAATAGTACAGGCGAGGTTGTCGGGCGTTCTTATTTCCAAAATATTTTTTCCCGCCGCGTCGGCTGTTAAAATTCCATTTGTGGCATTGGTAGTTTGAGCCATGAGAGCAGCCGGCCAAATCACTGATATCACTAACGCTACCGATAAGCTTTTCATTCAAATCTCCACTCGCTGCTTAACTATACGCAAATCGATGGGATCGGTTGCGCCTACTTTGCTCCCAAACCGATTCTATCATCATAAATCAAGCGCGCCATTACCCGTCCGACTTCAGATAAACTTTTCGCGGAACATTTGTCGGGAGTATCGGCAAGCATATGCCAGTATTCATACTCGATATCAATTATATCGACCGCGGGAATCCCGGCCTGCAGGAACGGGATATGGTCATCATAGACGGCGTGCTTCGTTTCCGGTAAAAAACCCGTTGCTTGTTCTATGCCCGCGATTTTCCAGATTAAATCCACATATCGCCCGGCATAGGTCGAGGAATACTCTTCCCTATAAATCTCCAGATTCGAATCACCTACCATATCCAACAGAATAACCAACAATGGTCTATAGCCACCGATATTTCGAACGAAATACTTGCTTCCCAGCAACCACCCTTCCGTTTGCCCTTCTTTGCCGTAATCTTCACCGTCGAATAATGCTATGTCGATTCCAAAAGGCGGAGGACTTACTCTAAAAATACCAGCCAGCTCAAGTAAAATCGCGACGCCTGACGCCCCGTCATTCGCCCCTATTATCGGCGTATTGTGCAATGATGAATCCGCTTCGCGATCGGCCCAAGGTCGGGTATCCCAATGCGCACACAACATCACTCGACGCTGACTTTTGGTATTGTAGGATGCTATGACGTTGGTTAAATGAAGCGTATCTTGCCGGACGCTGTCATAATAGCTAAATGATTGCTTGCGGCAAACATCCGTGGTTCCGGTTAACTTTTCGTAAAGGTAGTTCAGGCATTCTTGATGGCCGCGGCTATTGGGGTTGCGTGGGCCGAAATCACATTGCGACTTCAGATAGCCATAGGCTCTTTCACCGTCGAATACTGGGATACTTTTGTTTCTGCACCCGCTAGACAATATCGATGATACAATTAAAAAGGATAAAATGATGACTCGCGTTCTCATTAAAACCTCAATTCCGTCCAGATTCCCAGTTCGCGGGTGTGGCGTTTTCGTTGTTGAATTTTGTCGTTTGTATCCACCCAGCGGGCGTTCAGCCCGGCATTGATTTTCGCGGAAAAACGATAAGTCGCTCTGGGTTCCACGGATGTTTCCACTCGGTCTGATTCCACTGTCTTATCGCCTTTTAATATAGACCAGTTCTTCATGAACCTTTTAGTATAAGTAGCGGAGATTGTCAACTGGCTATCGAATTTTAATTTCCCCATCAGCGGAAATTTCAGTCCTTGAGGAGCCGAAAATGAATAATCAAGCGTAAACTTGATACTCCGATCGGTCCCATATGATGCTTTCTGATTGGAGCCTTCCATTCGCAGATTCTCGGTCTTCCTCTTGCTGTAATCATAACGGGAGCTAAATCGAACATCCTTAATCAACGTAGCGTTCAAATTGAGAAGCGGCGTCAGCGCAATTTGTGTCCCTCTGCTGTATTTTTCTTTCGTGTCCGCATTGCTCGAAATATCAACTTTGCGGGTATAACTTGTCTGCAAGTTCGCCGTCTTACTTATTTTTCTCAATACGGGGAATTTTTCAACGCCCGACAATGTCATGTCAAGATGCGGAAATTCCAGCGATGTGTTTCTGGTCGGCTCCGAAGAAGACCTTGTGATTCCTATACGGTATTTATATGATGTGTTTAAATCAAGATTGCGTACCGGCGTTAGGCCGGTGCCGAACGAGTAATCGGTCGTATAAGCTTTCTGATCGCGGGTGCCGACCCCTACCGAGGTGCTCCGTTCTACATTAGGATTATCCGCCAGTCCAAGCGTATACATCCAGCCGGGACGAGCCAGAAGCCCATTGGCGCTTATCCTTTTATCAAGATTGTAACTCATGTTCAAGGGTTTTAGAGTCCTGAACATATTAAGAAAATTCGTCGCCCCCTTAACTGGATTAGGTAATTTAAGCGACGGCCCTTTCTTCGATTCGCCCTCGCCGCGCTCATCTTCCTGTTCCCCATTCTTAGGCGATGTTACATCCGGCTTGGAACCGGTCCCTTTGGGCGACGACGTTTTTTTAATGCCGAGCAAATCCAACAAGTCAAGGTTCATTTCGGTCCGGAACGTGCCGCCCATTTGGGTGGCTCTACCGCTGTTTTGGTTTTGAGTAATATCGGAATTGTCCGAATAGTTCGAATTAAATTGAAAGCGCGGCGCGATTAATCGCGAAAAACGAGGCGAGAAACTCATCGAATACCTCTGGCTGTACGTGCGCTCCCTCCCTAATCGGATATTGCGCGGATCCCAATCCAATTTCAATAAATCAGGATTGCTGATATCGCGGTTGGTCGACATGGAAAATTCGTTCCTTAAACCGCTGAACAATTCGATTCCATAGGATTGATTGATGGCAAGGTCTCTGGTATACGCGGACGTGACCACTTTCCTCTGACTTAAAGAATATGTTTTATTGCTATTAACGGTGGCATCATAACGCCAGTTTGTGGGAAGGTAATTTAATTTTGCTTGTGATAATCCAGCCGGTATATATAGATATTTCATCCAGGTAAACGGTTTGACAAACGGTTTAGCCCTGGGAGTCAAATCATACACGGCGCTTGCCGAATAAATCCTTGCCCGGCTTACCGGCGTGGAGGGACTCAAACCGGTTTGTTTTGAATAACTGAATCTGGTTGTTATCCTATTAAGAGTCAATCCCCACAACCAATGAGCGCCGGTCTTATTTATCTGCTCCGACATCTGGATAGCCCAGGAAGAGCTTTCCGTCCGCTGTTTATCGCGCAAATCCGACGGCAAGATGATATCCGAACCCGGCATTAACCGCGGTAATTGCAGGCTCTTCTGCCAGCTATAAGTAACCGGCAACGACAATTTCCACGACGGCGGCGCAAACTTATGAAGATTAAATGTCGTGCTGACGGTCTTGCTCGTCATTAGCGAACCGCCCGGTTTTCTATCAAGCAAACGAACAAAATCAGCGCCGGTTCGTGAATAATTCATCGTCAGCGAAAATAGGTCCGCAAACTGCATCGACAAGGCGAGCCGGCCGGCGAGGTCCGATTGACGCCTCACCTCATTCACGACCAACTCATCACACCAGACTTCGCCCGAAACCGGTCCCACCGCCGAGCTGTCTCTTGTCAAGCCGATAACGAAACATCTTACGCTCGACAACGATGGGTTTCCCTTGACGTGATAATGCCCGGATGATGTATCGGTATAAGCGATTGAATCGGGATGCGCGTTCTGATAACGACTCTTTAGGCCCGTCAATTCCGCAAAATCGATTTCAACAGTATTATTTTCGGTCCACCCCTGGTCGAGAATAGTCGTATATTCATAGTAAGTGTTGGCCGTTGTATCCTGCCCCATCCTGAAAAAGAATTTCATCTTCCCATCAGCCGTCGATTGGTCGCCATGAACGAACATCTTCATTTTATTATATAGCGTGTAGTCTTCCGGTTGATAAAGATACCAATAGGCTTTAACGGTTTGCCCCGGATTTAAATTTTCGTAGCGAAGCACAAGCGATTGTTCTTTTTCGACGACGCCGGTTTCGGAATTGGTGTTTATGATAACGCCGGGCGGCGGATTATATCCCGTATTTTCTTGAGTATTCTTTACAGTCACTTCGAAAGTTATGTTGCTGTCGGCCGCCGCCAGCGGAGCGCGGCGCCATTTATTGCCGACCAGTTGAATCGATGCGAATTTAATAGTATATCGGCGGGTAGCATTGCTGAACCAAAGCCTAATGAATTTTATCTGATTGAAATCGGCGGTCGTGACCCCGCCCACTTTCCTGTACACGGTGGAATCCTGGAAAGGTATTCGAAGCAGTTTCCAGCCTGTCGAGGTGGAATCGACCACGAAATACTGGGCGTTTAAATCGATATCATATTCAAAATAAGCATTAGTATTATCGCAATAACCATTGTTATTTATATCTTCCGTATCAAATCTATTGAGCCTGTCAGGATCGTTGCGGTTACCCTCGGTTCCATTAATCCGCGAATAATCGTTGCGCTCCTGTTCGGTATTGGTCTTATAGGACCAGTTGTCGCCATTGGGATCAGGATTAGTAGAAGCATTGTAACCCGGCTCATTGACATCGGCAAGACCATCAAGCCCAATATCCTCATCTTGCTCAAATACCCCGTTAAAATTTCTGTCCTCGGTATTCGGCGTATTTGAACCATCTCCGTTCAAATCCTCGGTTATTTTTCCGGCGTCAATATGAAGTATCGGATTATCGTTGCGACGGGAAGAAGTGTCGGGGAAATACCATATTTCAATAAATTGAGTTTTAGATTGGTCATTCATACCGCTGAACAATGGACGCATTATCCCCGACCAAGCGCTGGTCGGATTTAAAATAGAATCGGATGTCGGGGCGTATTCCACCACCAGCACGTCGGTTTTGTTGTCTTGGTCGCGAACCGAACGCTCCGGCCAGATTTGCGTCAATAAATATGGATTATAAGGATTGTACCACCATATTTTTCGTTTGTCGCTTAGTTGATAGCCATTATAAGGAGTTGACGCGGTTGTCCAGATACCGCGGCGGGTAAGCAAATCGGTGTATTCTCGGACTCCCTCAAAATCATCGATATAGGCGTTCTTCCTGGTATTTGGATTAGGAAAACTTTGTGCCACTTCGCCCGACAGCTCTAACCTTGATGCGCTTTCCGTTTCAATAAACGGCAAAGCATCGGTTATCGCCGTCATTATTTTAGGTTCGAATCCGAAAATAAAATTCGAATCCCACATCATCGATCGCCGCGGTTCACCGCCGACCCTCGGACGATAATCGGCCACGGTTTCGCGACGATACATCCCCGCCCAGGAAACCCAGGATTTGTCATTGATATTATATTTCGCCGACAACCCATAAAGCGATTTTTTTTCGGCGATGAAAAACGGCGCATAGGAAAAATCAACGCTGACATTATTTACGGGATTAAGCGCGTCCTCGTTCAAAAACGTAATCTGCCCCAAATCATAATCGATTCTATAATCGGTGCCGCGCGTCAAAGTCCGGCCGTCTCCAAGCTTGACCACGTCGGAATTTTCAATGATATTGGTGTGACCGAGGCTGTAAGTGTTGGACCGCCTGGCCGTTTTCACATACAGGTAATAAGTTTGAGCTGATTGTCGGTTCGAATTCGAATATTCAAGATTGTATATTTCGGGCACCCTTGTGTTTAAAACGCTGGAATTAAAAGGTTCCACCGATTGAAAATAATAACTGCCGGGAAATATCAAATGGCCTCTCGCCGCATTGATTACCGCATTGGTAAAATCAAACAGACAATCAGGTTCTTTAACAAGACTTGTATTGTTTAAACTGTCCAAACCCAGCAAGGTGATATAACACACCCCTCCCTGATCCATCGTATCGTTGTTTATATCTCCTTGTCCCTTGAATATTTTTAAATCGAATCCATTGGAGGAAATGTCGCGCGATCGAAGATCATATACATTTCGCCACTCGGTGCTCCAGGTCGTAAATTGGGAATTAGGCGTCCTCGCCTTTATCGTTTTCAAAACAAGCGTGTCGCCCGAAATCGAACCTTTTCTTAAAACAGGGCTGGTCAAGGAATCCCTCTTAACGGGGTCCCTATGGGCATACTCTATATAAACCGCTAAAAAATCATCTTCGGTCAAGGCCTGATTCATGATAATGTACCAGTCGCTTTGAATGACAGTATAGCCCGTGGACGCCTCAATTATTTTTACCCACCCCTCAAAAGACTCGCCCCGCCCGACTTCTCCAGGAAGAGTGTCATAGAGGGTATATTGCTCCGGTAGCGTAGAATTTAAATCAAGACCCGGATTCACGCAAATTTTGGCATATGCGCTATGATCTAATGCCGTTCCTTTTTGATATAAAAAGATACGCAACAGCGTGTCGGTAACGGGATTGAATTCGCCGGGAAGACCGAGCCAGAAATATACGTTGTGAAGGTAATTGTAGTCGTAAATTGTATCTTGTGAACCCTGGGCCCCGGCCGAAAACGTGGATTTCTCCGCGGCGCCTTTTTCCTGCGATGTAATAAACGTCAATTCGGTATTGGCGATTTTAGCAGTAGCCTTTATCCCGAATAATCCCTGAACATTTTGCGAGAATCCGATAAACTGGGCATTGGGCAGCGATAAATTTGTATTCCCCGCCTCGACCGTTTGCAAAATATCGTCTTCTTCGCCTTTGTAACGTAGTTTTAATGTATTGGCCAGGTCGGTGTCCCGATTTGAATCTTGGTCGACTTCAACGCTGATTTTAGAGCCGATATCCCCCTTTATTTTAAATCGGGATGTTTGTTCCATATGCAGCGATGGGAATTTCGATTGACGAAAAGTGCCTGTATTAACCAGACCATCCTCCCACTCCGATTTCCCCGAAAACGCTATCTTGCGCGATCCGGTTACGGTGATTCGAGGGCCCCCTTCGCCGACAAGAGAACGAACCTGTTTGGGGATTTCAATGTTTATCGGAATCTGAATTCCTTCGCCCCCGGTTTTCTTGCTTTTCGTTCCCGTATAATTAGCCATCTCTGAAGACCACATCGATATCATCTTGCGATTGGCTTTATCTTTCGCAAACTGCTTCAACGGTACTGCCAGCGGCTGATATAGTATATAATCGCCGGCCTTAAGAGTTAAATAAACGTATTCTTTATTGGATATAAGGTCATAAACCCAAGAATAATTGATTTTATTAAATTTTAACAAAAACTGGTTTTCTTTTATTGAGGAAAAACCATCAGGATATGAAC
>JAAYTW010000161.1 GCA_012517955.1 Candidatus Zixiibacteriota bacterium
TGATAATCCCAGCGAAAACGACCGAAATCGCGGGCAGCGGACGGACGTATCGGGTGAAAAACGGCGACACGCTTACGAAAATCGCCGATATGCATGGGGTCGGCGTGGCTGAATTAAAACAAAGCAACCGCCTGCGGTCAAATACGATTTATCCCAGAATGCTATTAAGAATCCCCGATAAAGATTCTCAATCAAAATCAGGGCGGCAGGATTTAGACAAATCAGATTCTCAATTACGAACCTACAAGGTCAAGCGGGGAGACACCCTTTGGGATATCGCCCGAAACTTTGAGGTTAAGGTTGAACAGGTAATGGATTGGAACAATATAGATAATCCATCCGGACTTAAAACCGGTGACGAGATAAAAATATATGTCAGATAACCTACGAAATGATTTGACATTAACAAAAAAATATCATACAATTAGCCCCGCTTATGGCCAAAACTCGTGACATTGTAATAGGCATAATAATAGCAGGGGTTTGCTGTTTATTTTTCCTGATGGTTATAGTATCGTTTATAGGAATTTCCCGCGGAGATGGGTTTTCGTTATCATCAGGAGGGGACAAAGTAGCCATAGTGGAAATCAGCGGGGTAATCAGCGATTCGGAAGATATAATCGCTCAACTGAAAAAATACGAAAAAGATAAATCGATAAAGGCGGTGGTCATCAGAATCGACTCCCCCGGGGGACAGGTGGCTCCTACCCAAGAGATTTATGAGCAAATTCTAAAATTGAAAGAAAGCGGTATCCCCGTAATTGTCTCCATCGCGTCAATTGCCGCGTCGGGCGGTTATTATATCGCTTGCGCCGCCGATACGATATTGGCCAACCCGGGCTCTTTAACGGGATCAATAGGGGCGATTATTGATTTTTATACATTTGAAGGGCTGATGGGGAAAGTCGGGATGCAGCACGAGGTCGTAAAATCGGGTGAATTAAAGGATGTCGGTAACTTGGCCCGTTCCATGACTGAAAAAGAGAGAGCTATGATGCAGGCCGCAATCAACGACGTTTACAATCAATTTGTCGAGGCTATATCAGAATCTCGTAACATGGAAATATCGCAGGTAGAAGAGATAGCCGATGGCTCGATATTTACTGGAAATCAGGCGCTTGAGTTGGGACTTGTGGACAAATTGGGAGGCCTGGAGGACGCAATTAGCTTAGCCGGTAAGATGAGCGGTTTGGGCGACCACCCAAAAGTGGTCAGACAATATTCCAAGAGGCCGCGCTTGATTGATTACTTAACAGAACAGGCGCAGAGATTTTTAGGAATACAATCGACAACCGATGTGGGGCCGAGTTTCAAATACATATTCAGATAAAGTCAGGGAATAATATTGTCTTATGCCGATTTATGAGTATATTTGCCAGAATTGTCAGGGAGTTTTCGAGGTGTTTGTCAGAGGAGAGGGCGATTACGCTTGCCCCGACTGTGACAGTAAAAATATTAAAAGAAAGCCGTCGCTTTATGGTTTTGTCTCATCCGGAAAAGCGGTTGTTTCCAGCCATTCAGGTTGTTCCGGTTGCGCCGGACACAATTGCGCCGGGTGTAAGCATTGAAAGGAGAGGAGGGAATCGATAAATGACCAAAGCTGATCTTGTCGAACAAGTGGCAGAAAAGACCGGCCTAACCAGAACCGATGTTGCCGCGACTGTTGATATGTTCTTGGAGGCCATCAAGAAAAGCCTGGAATCAGGAAAGAACATTGAAATTCGAGGATTCGGCACTTTTAAGATTAAACCGCGCAAAGCTCGTAAAGCGCGTAATCCCCGTACCGGCGAGGAAGTACCAGTGCCGGACAGGAAAATTCCGGTATTCAAACCATCGAATGAATTTAAAATTGTTGTAATGAACTCAGATATAAATAAGGTTTAACTATGCCCTGTGGAAGAAAAAGAAAAAGAGCGAAAATTAAAACGCACAAACGCAAAAAACGACTTCGCCGCGACAGGCATAAAAAGAAAATAAGATGATAATCACCCTGATTGCCCGATTCCCGAAATCGCTTTTTGATTAACGGGATATCGGGCGCAATCGGGGCGGATCAGCGTCTTTTCCATAATATTGGCGATTAAAGTTTATCCACTTCCCGTATAAAATCACGATGATGGAAGTTAATTTGTTATTCGGCGTTATGTATATCCGGATAGCGTAGCCGGAGTGTTTTAAATGACGGAAAAAATAAGCAATCAATACCCATTTGCCGAAATCGAAGCTAAATGGCGTAAAATTTGGCGTGAAAAAGGGTTATACAAGACAGATTTTAGCAATTTCGATAAAAAGCTTTATTGCCTGGTGATGTTCCCGTATCCATCGGGAGAAAAAATGCATATAGGGCAATGGTATAACTACGGACCTACGGATACCTGGGCGCGCCTGAAAAAGATGCAGGGGTATAATGTGTTTTTTCCTATGGGGTATGATGCTTTCGGATTGCCCGCGGAAAATTACGCCATCAAACACAAGGTTCATCCGGCAACCTCGACCAAAAACAATATCGAGTATTTTAAAAAACAGCTTGAACAAATAGGTTCAATGATAAACTGGGAATCGGAAGTCATAACTTGCGAGCCTGAATATTATAAATGGACGCAATGGATATTCCTGAAATTATTCGAAAAAGGGCTGGCCTATCGGAAAGAAGCTCCAGTGAACTGGTGTCCGAGTTGCAACACGGTTCTGGCCAATGAACAGGCTATCGATGGTAAATGCGAACGTTGTAGTTCGGAAATCACCCGCAAGAATCTAACGCAGTGGTTTTTCAAAATAACCGCTTATGCCGAAAGACTGTTGGCCGGCCATGAAAAGCTTGACTGGCCCGCTAAAACTATCCTTATGCAAAAAAACTGGATTGGCAGATCTGAAGGCAGCGAAATTATATTTAATGAAACCAAAACCGGAGAACCAATCGCGATATTTACTACTAGAGCCGATACATTATTCGGCGTCACTTATATTGTGCTGGCTCCGGAGCATCCTCTGGTGGATAAATTCACTACTCCCGAACAAAGAAAAGCGGTGACTGAGTATCAAGAGCAGGCCAGAAGGTCAAGCGAAATCGACCGTTTATCTGTTGTTAGGGAAAAAACCGGGGTATTTACCGGAAGCTACGCCGTTAATCCAATAAATGGCGAGAAAATACCTATCTGGATAGCGGATTATGTATTGGCCACTTATGGCACGGGCGCGGTGATGGCCGTCCCTGGTCATGACCAACGCGACTGGGAATTTGCCACGAAATATAAATTACCGGTCAAACCGGTCATTGTCCCCGAGGGCAAAACGGAAGTCGATATATCCAAAGCGGCTTATGAGGATTATGGACGCCTGGTCAATTCAGCCGAATTTAATGGCTTAAGTTCGGAAGAAGCAATCAATCAAATTACCGCTAAATTGGCCCAAAACAAGCAGGGGAAAACAACCATAAGCTATCGGTTTCGCGATTGGTTGATTTCGCGGCAACGCTACTGGGGAGCTCCGATACCCATAATATTCTGTCCAAAATGCGGCGAAGTGCCGGTACCGGAAAGCGATTTACCGGTATTGTTGCCGGAAATCGACGATTTTAGGCCGACCGAAACTGGAGAATCGCCTCTTGCCCGGTCGGCGGAATTCGTTAATGTTGAATGCCCCAAATGCGGCTGCATGTCAAGACGCTCGACCGAAACTATGGATACTTTCGTTGATTCATCCTGGTATTTTTTAAGATATGTTAATCCACATTATGATAAGGGGCCATGGGATAATGAACGGGTGAAGCGATGGTTGCCGGTCGATTTTTATGTCGGTGGAGCCGAACATGCGGTGATGCATCTGATGTATGCCCGATTTATTAATATGTGCCTCTACGATTTAGGCCTTATTGATTTTGACGAACCGTTCATCAAGCTCCGTCATCAGGGGATAATCACGAGCAAAGGCGCCAAAATATCCAAATCACGAGGCAATGTTATTAATCCAGATAGCTTTATCGATTCCTACGGCTCCGACACATTCAGGGTATATCTGATGTTCATGGGTTCATATACAGATGGCGGCGATTGGGATGATTCCGGAATAAACGGGGCCGCCAGATTTTTGGGCCGAGTCTATCGGCTCATTGAAAAGCATTCCGCAGATATTAAATCAAATCTTAATATAACTTACAATAATATAAAGAATGACGACAAAGAGCTGAAGTATTACTTGAACCATACGATACAAAAGGTCGGTCATGATATCGATAGCCTTGATTACAATACCGCCGTGGCGGCTCTTATGGAATTTTTAAATCAATTATCATCAAGATCCGAAGCCGGCAAAGTTACCGACCTTTTCATTTATTCGTTGTTGAAATATATCCAACTTTTGGCGCCGCTTGCACCACATTTAGCCGATGAATTATGGTCGCGTACCGGCCACACTGAATCCGTGTTTGAGACAAGCTGGCCTGAATATGACGAGAAAGCCTTAGTCATGGAAACAGTTACAATTGCTGTGCAGGTCAGCGGCAAGTTGAGAGGTACGCTTGAGGTTACCAAAGACATAACCAAAGATGAATTAATCAAGCTTGCCAAAGCCGATTTAAAAATAGCAAAGTATCTTGATGGAAAACAAATAATAAAAGAAATTGTTGTTCCGGGGAAATTAGTAAATATCGTGGTCAAGTAAGGGGAGTAATTGGATATTTATTACTAAAATGAAAAAGCATATTCAATTTATGATACATAATATATCTTATAGGACATTGCGATAATTGTAACAGTCGGCAAAAACATATAACATAAGCCCCTAATTATCTCTTTTCCCCGAATATTATACTGTCCAGAACATTTTTGCCGCTAATTCCGGCCTAATCGGAATTGAGTCGACCGGCGGCCATTTCTCTATTTCCGTTTCGCCGTCGTAAATGCGGACTATCATCGATGAGAGTTCGCCCTTTATATCGGGCGATTTAATGGCTATTTCGAGAATTTTATCGAAACCGGCCTCAAGGTAATCAAGCGGTTTATTTGAATGAATCCGGTTGTTGGCGAAAGTTATTTCAAGGCCCTCCGGACAAGAAAATTCTATGCTTACTTTTAAGTTGGCGAAATTCAACTCCGCTATGGGATCAATCCTGACATAGATACCTTTATCTTTCCCATACCCATAAAAAATCGCTTTAACCTGTCGTTCCGACTTATGCATCGTCGAACCGGCCTTATGGCAATCGAAATATCCGGCATTCGCCCATTCGTAATAATGCGTCAATTTGCCGTCAATTATAGGTCTTATATAATCAACCGGTTCCATCAAATGGGCCATGATGAAATTTGAGCGTATCGGTTTTGTTAAGACGGGCGGAATCGGTTTTTTCAATAATCTATAGACATTTTTCAAATGGGAACGATACAGCTGGTCGAATTTGTCATTATCGGGACTTTCATGGTCATCGCCGAACCACCAGCACCAGTCTGAACCTTCAGCGATATATATTTCTTTTTGAGCCAATTCGTAATTAGGGACAGAAGGGTCGGTTATGGCCAGAAGTTCGCGCGCCGCGTATAGTAAATCCCAGGCGCGGTTATCCTCGGGATGGCCTATCCAAACATTATAATCATGGTTTATCCAACTTCCTGGGTGAAGTCGCGGAAGCCTGGCTGGCTCCACAGACTTAACCGCCTCAGAATAAGTTACTGTTTTTATTGTCGGATGTTCGGAAAGACGCCGGTAAAGCTTGTCGAAAAAATCATGGGCATCGTTAGGGAAATATTCCCAGGCGTTTTCGCCATCGAGGATAACGCAAACGACCGATTCGGTTTTTCCTTTCTGGCGAAGGTTACGCTCAATAGCCTCCAAACGCATAATAAAATCATTGGCCGCCGATTCCGCGTCCATACGGGAATATACAAAGCCTATTAAATCGGATATGCCGTGGTCTCGGAAAAATATATGAACCGATTTTCCCGCGGTTTCGAAAATATAGGGCCGATAAAGGTCGCCCTCGCGTACCAGTGAATCATCGCCGGCGCTGCGTAAGCCTCTTCCCAAACTCATAGCCAGGATTTCTTCGTCCGTGGCTATCCATTTTATGCCAGCATCCACCAGCAAAGGAATAATCTGCTCGGAAACGGATCCTTCGGATGGCCACATACCTGTTGGTTTTCTGCCGAAACGACTTTCGAAATAATCCACGGCGAGGTTGATTTGGGCCATGGCATCTTCGGGATGAACGAAACGGTGTTTTGGTAAAACCAGTTGCGGCCGCGGCGCCAAAGCGATATTGGTATCACATAATAAAGGTAAAATCGGGTGGAAATATGGCGTAACCGATAGCTCAATTTGCCCGCTATCGGCCATTTGCTTATACTTAGGAATAATCCGCCCCATCGTCTTTTGAAAAAAATCAAGCAAAATGGCTTTATCTTGTTCCGTATAATTCTCACCTTTGGCGAGAAGTTCTTTGATGGGTTTTTCTTTGTGGAATATCGGGTCGACCCAGGCCAAATTCGACCAAATCTGCAAGTCTCGCCAGTCTCTTTCTTGATAATATTCTTTAGCGGCGAGCCGTTTTTTATACAATTCATCATAACGCCGGTGAGGCCTAATCATCGTGTCATAATTCGCTTTGAAGAAATTGGCGATTATCTCGTTTTTATCGGAATCGTCAAGCTGTTCAACCGGTTTGGCGGTCAACTCAAGGTGATTATCAACCGCTTCCCCCCTGCTATATTCTTCAATCTGTTCCAATAATGATGGCACCAGATTGAACGTTTGTTTGATATTGGGATATTTTTCGAGGATAGCCGGCATGTCGTAATAATCTTTTACGCCATGCAACCTGACCCATGGCATTTCATACCTATTACTGACCAAGTCCTTATAGAAGGGCTGGTGCATGTGCCAGAGAAATGCCAGTTTCATTGCCGCCCCTAGTTTTTGTAATCGATTTCCGCTATCTTCTTCCTCGCTTCGGAATAAACCTGGAGCCTTCTATACTTATCGACAACTTTTTGATAAGCTTCTCTGGCTTTGGCGAAATTTCCCGCTTGAATATACGCTCCACCGGCGGCCATATAATAATCAGGCGACCGATAATCATCATTGGCTATTTCGGCGGCCTTAAAATAGAATTCTCCGGCCTTCTCGAATTGGCGTATTTGTTCGTAAGCGTTACCGCCGCCGGCATATGCGGCCGGCAGAAGGATTTTATCGTCATTATAGCTATCTACGAATTTTTGGTAAAAAACGGCGGCGCTGTCGTAATTTCTTTGTCGGTTATAGATATCCGCGATAAAAAAGCAAGCTTTGGAGGCCACCTCTGTAGAGCCATAGTTATCAAGAATAGTGCGATAGTCGGTGATAGCAAGCGAGCCCTGGTTCATCGCCCCGGCCAGTTGCGCCTTGCCGAATAATTCCGTAGCCTCGGCTTCTTTTTTATTACCTAAATAATTGAAGAAAAAGATAATAGCCACGATAGCAACAATACCCGCGACGGTATAAATAAAGTAGTTTTTATTCTGTTGGATGTATTCGCCGGCTTTCAGAGCGAACGTAACCATTTTATCTTGCTTGATTTGTGATTTGCTGATGCGCTTTTCAGGGTTCAAAACGGGCTCCTTTCCTCAATTAAGAAAATTTACGATATCATTAAATTTATTAATATATCGAATGCTTTTCAAGAAAATTTTAACCGATATTACGCTGTCGTGGGTAATACACCTCTTTTATACATAAAAAAGCAGGCGACACGGTCGGCCGCCTGCTTTTTACCAAATTTAATTTAAAGCGATTTAGAAAAGCATCCCTACAGATAGGTATAACCGCGAATATTTGAATTTTACTTTGTCAACAACCGTTTCTGTGGGTATCCGCATCGCTTGGTCATATTCTTTGGAACCGAATTCGTAGGCAACATCCAACCAGATTTTTTCGAACTTGATACCGCTTCCGAACGATATGATTATGGGATTAACTTCATCGGAATATTCGTATGTATAGTGGTAATTTAAAGCGCTTGAATCAATCCTGGCGCTATCGGCAATAGTCATTGAAACAAATTGGAGATTCGGCATATTATGAATCCCCGCTCGAACGGGAATTTTGGCGAATCCTGCATCAAACACATATTCAGCGCCGACCCGAAATTGCGTCAGGTCGTTCCACTGGGCGTCTTTATCTGTGTAATCCATATCGTCACTGTCTTCAAAATCGAGCGTTTTCTTGGTTTTCGAATATGGTTTTATGTCGCAATCGGCGGCGATAGTTATATTTTCGACAGGCTGAACAGCCAAACCGAAAGCATAGCTCAACGGGATTTTGTATTTAACTTTGATTCTGTCAATATAACCATTAATATCGGCGCCGTAAGGATCGAGCTGCCCCATCAATCTGAAAGCATTTTGCCTCAGTATATAAGGAGTACGGACCACCGCTCCAAGTGTAAATATACTTAATTCGCCGGCCAAGCCAAAATCCAAATTGGCGCCCGAAAAATTGGATTTATCATGATAATGATAATCGTATGTTGTTGATGATGTATCCGCGTATTTGAATTGGCGCCCGATGTAGTCTTCCTCGTACCGCCGCGTGTATAAATTTAAATTTACCCCCGCCGAAATATTTTCCATCAGTTTGGTGGCAATGGCCAAATTGAGGCCAACCAAATCTTTTTCCCTTTCATATTTATCGGGGTCGTTGGCGTTTACGGGTATATCGAATTCAAGGCTGAAATCGGCCGCGGAACGATAACCGCCGCCCACCCACCAATCGCGCCCGGCATAGGTAAAAGTAGCGACCGCGCCGGCCTGATTGACCAATTTCGTTCTTTGGTTCTTATAATCGGTCTTACCAACATAAAACGTGTTTGCTTGTGATGTCAGCATTCGTGGCTCGGTAAGTCCTTTATGTTTATCCTGAAAATTCGCCAATTCAAGCGACATCAGCGATTTGTTAACGGTAGTCATCGTGGCCGGATTTTCGAAAGAACCATAGGCTTCGTTAGGCATAGCCAGATAAACGCCGCCCATGGCCCGCGATCGGGCGCCGTAACCAGAAGAGTTGAAATCCACGAACCCCAGTTTATTCATCCCGTCATAGTACTGGCTGTATTGCTGGCCGATAGCGGAGCCAAAAGACAGTAATAACAATAGAGCCACAACGCCTGTGAAAACTTTCATTTTATCCTCCCAAAA
>JAAYTW010000019.1 GCA_012517955.1 Candidatus Zixiibacteriota bacterium
ATCATCAGGCAATTCAGAAGTTAAAAGGGTCGCTTAGTTCGTATATCAGGGAGGGGAGGTTATTCTTATGAACTGCGCCAAATATAGGGAGCGCTTTGATGATTATATTCGGGGTTTTTTGACTGTTGAAGATAGTCTTCAGATAAAATCCCATCTGGAACATTGTTCGGCATGTAACAAGGAATACGAATCGTTGGCGGCTCTATTTAGAGTGCTGGACAAAGGGTCGGATTTAAGTGTCAAGCCGGGCGAACTGGCTGATTTTATGCCGGAAATTTGGAGCAAAATCGAAGCGACGAAAAAACCGAAATTTTCCAAATTGGGTAGATTAGTGCCTATTATTTCAACCGTGGCGGTATTGGCCGTCATGTTTTTTCGCCCCGGATTACAGTCGTTTTGGGTAACCGAACGTAACGGCGATTATGGGCGGACGGCCGCGGTGTATGATTCGACGCAGTACAACCAGAAAACATATTTGGGGTTACTGCGAAGTTTGTTCGCCGATGAGAATGCTCAGATGCTGGAAATCGCCGAAAGAGAACTCGATACCGGCTTGGGAGTTATATTTAGCGGATCATTTATAAATGAATTGGACAATTTTACCGATGAGGGTTTAGAAGCAATAAATCAAAAACTAAGCGAATTAAGAGGGACCGAGGGATAAAATGCGAAAGTTAATAACAAGAACCATATGGCTGGCCTGTTTTATCACTATGATATCAATGGCGGAAGCGCAGCTTATCGATCCGCCGATGCCGATGGGGCGTAAAGGCGGGCCGATGCGCGACCAGGTGAAAGATAAAATTAAAACAATCAAAATGTGGAAACTAACCGAGGAATTGGATTTGGATGAAGCTCAGTCGCAGCGGTTTTTTCCAATCTACAACAGATTTTTCGATACCTGGGAGAATATCCAGGTTTCAAGAGGGCAGGTAATTCAAAAATTGGATGAGCTGGTTCAGAAGGATGAGGTTTCGGAATCGGAAATCAATAGACAGCTCGATAAATTGGACAGCTTGGATAGAGCCGGCCAGGATGCCAGAATTAAGTTTCGCAACGATGTCAAGGGCATTTTGAATACGAGACAAATCGGACAATTATATGTCTTTGAGGTCAAATTTCTGATGGAGATGCGGGATATAATCGGCGATGTGCGTCAAGAGATGCGCGGTAAAAGACAAGGCAGAGACCCAAACGATTAATAATAAAAAAGGAGGAATCGTGAAACGAGTAATTATCTTAGCGACAACGCTATTCTCATTTGTCGCGGTCGGGCTTTATGCCCAGATGCCGAGGATGGCATGTTTGCCGGATGAGTTGAAATTGACCGAGGCTCAAGAGAAACAGATGAAGGCGAGCCTATTGGCCGAACAGAAAGATTTGGCGCAATTGAGGGCTGATTTGGCAAAAGCCAAAATCGAAATGAAAGAAATCATGATGGCCGATAATGTTGATAAGGCCGCCGCCATGAAAAAATTCGATCAGGTATCGGCCGCCAAAGCCGCAATTGGCAAGCGGAAGTTGTCGGGGCGGCTTGAAAGAATGTCGATTTTGACTCCGGAACAGCGCAAGCAATGTCCAATGGGGATCATGGGCGACGGCCCGCGCGGTCGGAAAGCGGATTGCTGCAAACCCGGTTGTCATGAAGGCCGCGGCCCAGGTAAGGGCGGGGATTTTCGGAGAATGGGTCCGCCCGATAGAGACGATGATTAAAAGATAATCGCAGCCTCATTTATTCCGCCAGCCCCGGTTGAATAGCCGGGGCTTTTTTTACCTATAAACTTTTCATTTCGTTATTTTATTGACACTACTATCTGTCTGCCTTACAATTAGGCAGGCTTAAACTTGATGAGAGGC
>JAAYTW010000162.1 GCA_012517955.1 Candidatus Zixiibacteriota bacterium
AATTTTAAAGAATCCAATTTATTATGGCGAATTTATGTGGAAGGGCAAGCGCTACCTTGGCACTCACAAACCGTTAATCGGCAAATCGCTTTATGATAAAGTACAAGAAGTTTTCGATCAGGCTAATCATCCGCTTGAGACAAAGCGCGGATTCCCTTTCGCGGGCTTAATTAAATGCGGCAAATGCGGATGTTCAATGACTCCGGAGATCAAAAAGGGCAGATATATTTATTACCACTGTACCCAACATAAGGGGAAATGCGATAATGATTATGTCCGGCAAGAAGTGTTGGTAAATCTTTTCGCCGATGTCGTTAAGCGAATTCAGATAGATGATCAAATGGTTGAATATATCAAGGTCGCTTTATTGGAAAGCCAGGGCGATAAGATTAAGTTTCACGAAGATTCAGTTAATTCCCTTCAGAAACGTTATGCACATTTACGGCAGTTATTAGATAAAGCTTACGAGGACAAATTAACCGGGCAAATTTCCGAGGATTTTTGGCAAAGGAAATCACAGGAATGGGATTCGGAAATGCTTAGTATCCAGCATGAGATAAAAGCTCATCAAAACGCCAATACTTCATATTTTCAAACAGGCATTCAGATTCTGGAACTTGCTAATAAGGCTTACGACTTGTACTTACATCAAACGGCCCAGGAACAGCGGAAATTGCTGAATATGATATTATCGAACTGCACGTTTTTCCACGGAACTCTTTGCCCCACATACAAAAAACCCTTCGACATTCTTGCCAAAGGGTTACAAAATCAAACAAAGCGGGGCCGACGAGACTCGAACTCGCGGCCTTCTGCGTGACAGGCAGACGTTCTAACCAAACTGAACTACGGCCCCTAAATCAAATAACTTTCCAAAGAACTTATCAGCCGGTTCGACAACATCGAAACCGTTAGTTTTCCGAAGGAATTTCAGCGGCTTTGTTCGACCAGCGATCCTTAATAAGTAAAGCCACGGGAAGAATTACGCAATAACCCAGTACCAATAGTATTGGCGCCAAAGTGATTGAACCGCTTGCCAAAGCAATGTAGCCCACCACGATAAATGCCAAACCAAGCGCTATCAGATAATAATTAACCCGGCCAAAACCAAGACTTTCAGACACTTTTTTGCCGGCCGCTTTTTTTGCGGGTTTTGCTTTTTGTTCCATTTTTTTCCGTCCTCTATTCCTTCAATCTATGCCAAATTATCTATTGTTACGCAAAAGTCAAGCCCTTTTTAATCAATAATTGGAAAAGGGAAGAGAGTTGATATTCGGTTCAGTCCAGTCAAAACACAATCGAGGTTTTAGCGCCCAAATCAGAGAAGCTACATCCCTATAAAATGAGAACAGTATTCAAAACGTACAGACTAATCCTTATTTTATCATTTAGGGTGAAATCGATTGTGACTGAATCCAAATACAGGCGGATGGAGTCGAACCATCGACCTTCTGATCCACAGTCAGACGCTCTAACCAACTGAGCTACGCCTGCATCTTTTTCTGATAGAATATTAATCGTCGGGTTTGATAAAGTCAATATCTAAAACTATTCGCCCCTCATTATTGAATACCTAATTTCCCTTGAACTTAGGTCGATTATCCAATATATTGGCATCCAAGCGGCTGATAATTCGGTTTGCTCTTTGAAAATAATGACTTTTGGGAGGACTAGCCCTAATTGGTAAGGCAGCGGACTTGAAATCCGCCGACCGCAAGGTCTTGGGGGTTCGAATCCCTCGTCCTCCGCCATAACCTTATGAATAATAAACCGCAAGCCTCAATCATCATTCCTGTATTCAACGAAGAAGCGGGAATTGAAAATACGATAAATCGGCTTTTATCGGTATCTTCCAACTATGAATGGGAAATTATCGCCGTTAATGATTCGTCCACCGATAACAGCCGTGCGATTTTAAACCGATTCCATCAAATTCGGATCCTCGACCATTCAACCAACCGAGGCTATGGGGCGGCCTTAAAAACCGGTATCAAAGCGGCATCATCGGATATAATAGTCATGTTCGATGCCGATGGACAGCATAATCCGAGCGATATCCCTTCCCTGTTGGATAAGATTAACTGCGCCGATATGGTCAGCGGCTGGCGGTCTAAAGATTCGGCTAATGATTGGATTCGTAAACCTGGTAAGTACATTTTAAAAAAGGTCGCCGACATTCTTGTAGAAAACAAAATCCCCGATTTAAACTGCGGTTTGAGAGCTATCAAGCGGGAATTAATCTTAAATATGCTCGATTTACTGCCGGACGGTTTCTCTTTTTCGACCACTAGTATCATCGCGTTTTACAAGTTGGGATACAATGTCGCCTATGTTCCGATAACCACCGATCCACGAATCGGACAAAGCACCGTCAAACAGGTCAAACATGGCCCGCAAGTGATAATGTTGATAATCCGTTTGATAACGCTGTTCAGCCCATTAAGGATATTCCTCAACGTCGCGTCGGGGTTGTTTCTCGTCGGAATAATCTATCAGGTAGAAGAAATCGCCAGAAGAGGCTGGCATATTGTAAATGGCGCTTTACTGCTGGTAATCGCCGCTTTGTTGGTTTTTCTGTTCGGTTTGATTGCCGACCAAATATCGGAATTACGTCTGGGCTTAATTCGCGGTCAAATTCAGAAACAAAAAAACAAATCTGAGTGATAATGAGCCCGAACAGCGAATCTTCTATTAATGTTTCTGATAATGATACCGAAACGCGCGACCGTCGGCTGTTCGACTCAATCGCCGCCGATTATGCCCGAAAAGACCGCGTCAAGTCATCGTCGATAGTCAGAAAATATCAGCTGTTTCGCGCTCTTAAACCAATTATCGAATCAAGAAAAAACCTCGGCACCATATTGGAAATCGCCTGCGGCATCGGCGCGCCCGCGAATTATCTGGAAGGTTATTATGACCGCTATATCGGCATCGATTATTCAGAACAGATGATTAAGGCCGCGAAAATTTTCAACGAACGAAATGAAAAGGCGTCTTTTATAGCCGCAAATATCAAATCGGTGACTCGAATAGATTCAAAGGCCGATTTAATCCTGGCAATAGGCGCGCTTCATCATATGACGGACCACGCAACCGTCTTCGATACTCTGAAAAATTTGGCGAAACCGGAAGCCGATTTCGTGGCAATGGAACCTAATCGGGGAAACGCTTTAATACAGTTGTTCAGGAAAACCAGGGCGAAATTCGATACGAGTTATTCTGCTGCGCAAATGTATTTTTTATCGTCGGAATTAAAAGAATTAGCGGTATCGAACGGTTTGGTAGATATTACGGTGGTCCCTCAAGGATATTTCTCGCCGCCTATGGCCCAAATTATAATTCCGCCTCAACTATTAACGGTCCCCTTAAGTTCATTGCTCGTGGCAATAGATAGTCTTATCGACAAAGGCGAATCCTCGTTTTTCGCAAAACTGAGTTGGAACCTAATAATAAGGGCCAAATTCCCAAAATAACCGAAAATAATTGGACGACCCCCATTGATTATCAAATAAATTTTGACTTTTATCAGCCGATATTTTTAAAATGCGGTTTATTATGGGCGAAATCCTCTTGGTGGAAATAAAATGATTAATGCTTCAATCTGGTTGGCGATTTTCTGTTTGTCGATTTTTGTGATCTTTTGGGCGTATTTCGGCTATTTTATAGCGCTGGCCATTATCTCGAGACTATATCGAAGAAAAATCGTAAAGAACGACGACTTGCCCAAAATCAGCTTTATAGTTACTGCTTACAATGAGGAGCTTCGCATTCGCCGCAAAATCGAAAATACTCTCGAAATCGATTACCCAAAAGATAAGTTTGAAGCGATTTTCGTCTCGGACGGTTCAACCGATAAGACTAACGAGATAATCTCATCATATGCCGAAAAAGGGATAAAATTGCTGGTCTTGCCGGTACGCCAAGGCAAACATTACGGTCAGCATGAGGCCGTCAAAATTGCCACCGGCGATATTCTGGTTTTTACGGACGCCACCACCTACCTAAATCCCGATTCGGTTAAAAAGCTCGTTCGTGGTTTCGCCGATCCGTCCGTGGGTTGCATCTCGGGAGAAGATTTCGTGGAAACGGATGAATCGGAATCGGCGGGCGAAGGAGCCTACGTGAAATACGAAATGAAATTGAGGTCATTAGAAAGCAAGGTCGGCGATTTGGTCGGGGTCAGCGGATGTTTCTTCGCTCTTCGCAAAAAATTGACCGATACCTGGTTTTCCGATTTATCCAGCGATTTTTATCTGCCGATTTTAACCCACATGAAAGGATATCGGGTGATTTTAGAATCCGAGGCTGTCTGCCGCTATGCCGCCCTCAAAGACCCCGAGAAAGAGTTCCAACGTAAAGTAAGAACAATCGTCAATGGAATGGCGGTCCTTGACAGATTAAAGACAATTTTGAATCCTTTTAAGTACGGCTTCTTCTCATTACAGATAATAAGCCATAAATTATTTCGATGGTCGGTGCCCGCCGCCCTGGCGTTTGTGTTTTTTAGCAGCATCAGCCTTATGGAAAATAGTCGTTTTTTTGAGGTTGTATTCTGGCTGCAGATTGGTTTCTACGCCGTGGCGCTGACCGGATATTTGATTAAGCCCTTACGCAAAATCCTGCTGTTCAAAATTCCTTTATTCTTTGTAACCGTTAATTTTTCGATATTTATCGCCTGGTTGAAATTCCTCACCGGCCGAAGGTATGTCACGTGGGAGTCGACCAAAAGATAAAAGTCTGTCATATAGTTTCAGGCGATCTTTGGGCCGGCGCGGAAGTGCAGATGTATACTATTGCCCAATCGCTGGCCGCCGATCCCGAAATTGATTTATATGTAGTGATACTTAACGAAAAAGAATTAGCCGCCAGACTCCGCGAATTGCCGATAGAAATTTTCATCGTCGATGAAACCCGCCATAGTTTCCGGCGAATTTTCGAAAAAGCTTCAAGCTATTTAACAGAAAAATCAATAGATATCCTTCACAGCCATCGCTATAAAGAAAATATCCTGGCGGCGAAACTTAAAAAACGTTTGGGAATCAAGCATGCGGTTCAAACAGTACATGGCGCCAGCGAACCGATGAAGGGCATACGTAAGATTAAAGCGGAATTATACTCGATGGCCAACCGCTATTATACGCGGCGTTATTTCGACAAGATAATAGCCGTGTCGGCTGATTTGATGAATCAACTTAAGAACATATATCCGGAGAATAAGCTTGTTAACATACATAATTCGGTAAATCAGGCTAACCTCAAGATAAATAAAAACCGAGCCAATGTTTTTATGGAATTCGGTATAGAAAACGATGCTATCCTCATTGGCACCGCCGGTAGAATGGCGCCGATTAAAGGATATGACATATTTTTGGAAGCCGCTAAAATTATCGCCTCAAAACATTCAAATGCCCGTTTTCTGCTTGTCGGCGATGGCCCGCTTCTGCCTAATCTAAAAAAACGCGCCGCCGTACTCGGCCTATCTGATAAAGTAGTTTTCCCAGGTTTCAGAAATGATATCCCCGATATTCTGAATGCTTTGGATATTTTTGTAATTTCCTCTCATCATGAGGGAATCCCTATGATTGTACTGGAAGCGATGGCTCTTAATTTGGCGGTCGTCTCAACTGCGGTCGGCGGAATAAAGGAAATCATCGAACCGGATATTTCCGGTCTTCTGGTTGAACCCGGCAATCCGCACGCGCTTGCCGATTGTTGTATAAGGTTGATAGGCGACCTTTCATTGCGCCGCCGAATTCAGGAGGCCGCCGGAAAGCGAATTCAAGCAGAATATTCGGCCGATATCCAAAAGCAGCGCTTAAAAAAACTGTACACTCAATTAATGGCAAAGGGCGCGTAGAGCGCGCCCTAATAATGCCGCCGACATTAGGCCGAATATCCCTTTATTAGCCCCCTTGCTAAAGGATACGGCGCAAATTCATTTGATATTATATTTATTCTTAATCTCCCTTTCGGCTTGGAGCCAATCCGAAAGGTCATCGCCGGGACCTCCCGCCCTTTGTATATAAATCTCATTAGCCCGCGCTCGTATCTCGTCGATGAAATCTTCAAGCTTGGGCGCCGGAGGCGCGGCTTTAGTTTTTTTAGCAGTGGTTGCTTTCTTTATCGTTTGCTTTTTTGTCATCTCATATCCTCCTTGGAAACCCGTGATTATTATATTTACTACAGCTAATCATCCAATTTTGTTTCCTTTTATAAAATAATTAATACTACACCACCCCAATTGATACTACCTTACAACAACTGTATTTATGGGTGCATTGCAAAGATGAAACATCCCTACAGCTTTTATAACTTTATAAATAAGATACGATTAAATTTCAAGTAATATTTTAGCGTTCTCGTATATTTCTGTTAAACTCATGAGGAATTTTAGCCACAATTCTCTCTATGGTATTTTCGAGAGGGGTCGCAATCCAACCCAATTCGCGGTTTGCTTTGGCCGATGAATAGTAGAATTTCAGCTTTGCCAACCTGGCAATTGACCGATTCAATCGTGGCTTTTTTCCTTTGCCCGTATAGGCAATTTCGGAGAATAGCCCGAGTAAATATAACCCCCATCTCGGTATTTTAAAAAACGGCCGTTTCATCCCAAGGTATTTATCGGCCAGTTCAAAAGCCCGTTCCGGCCCGATATTTTCGCCGGCCAGAATATAGCGTTGGCCGGCTATCCCTTTCTGCAGGGCGAGAATAATGCCGTTGACAACATCCGCCGCCTCCACAACGTTTAAACCGAAATCAAAATAGGCCGGAATCCTCTTCGGCATCTTTGCCCACTCTTCAACGCTCACCTCCCTATCCGGCGGCGCGATAATGATGGATGGCTCAACCACCACTACTTCCAGATAACCTCCGTTGGCCTCCAAGGCCAATCGCTCGGATTCATGCTTGGTTTCGAAATAAGGGATTCCGTACCCTGCCAGATTAAACGGCGCGGTCTCATCGATAGGGCGGCCATCCTCGGATGCTCCCAGGGCCGCCACCGATGATACATGCACCAGCCGTTTTATGCCGTTTTGTTTGCATGCCTCAATGACCGCCTGCGTGCCGCCGACATTAATCTGCCGCATCGGTTCCAAATCCGCCGGGCGAAGACTGACTTTGGCGGCGCAGTGGATAACGTAATCACATCCTTTAAGCGCCGCCGGAAGCCAACCCGGTTCAGTCAGGTCGCCCAATACCGGTGTAGCTTCGCGAGGACACCATCTGGCCGCTTTTTCGAGGCTCCGGAAATGCGCTCTGACGGGATATCCCAATTCAATGAGACGGCGAACGACTTTGCGCCCAAGCTGACCGGAAGCGCCGGTGACCAAAATCAAATCGTTTACGGACATGAAGTGATATTAGCGAATGCAGGGAAATAATTCAAATCTTAATTAGGCAAAAAATATTTTAAAATTGTTGCATCATATTTTTTTCATATTTTGTAACTATATTATAAAGAAGATATTTTTAAGGCATTCTACGATTGAATAATAGAGGAAGGAGTTATTCGATGAAACGATTGGTAATGGAATTGGGTTTGCCGGCGGCGGTTTTATTTTTCTCGATATGCGCTTATGGCGCAATCGGCGATACAATCTGGACCCGTTTTTATGGCGGTTACAACAGCGATGCGCCGGTGGCAGTGCTGCCAAACTCCGATGGTGGTTTCATTATCGCCGGATGGAGTCATTCATTAGAAATGGGCGACATAGATTATTACCTGATAAAAACCGACGGCAACGGCGATACCCTCTGGACTCGCACATATGGCACTCCCAATAACGATGTGGCGACTTCGGCCGCGCTTACCCGCGATGGCGGTATTATTGTTGCCGGAACAACTCCGATTATCGACCGAGGGACGGATATCTATCTTATAAAAATCGATTGGCAGGGAAATCTGGAATGGCAACGTACCTATGGCGGCGCGCAGGAGGATTCGGTCCGATGTATCGCCACTACCCGCGATAAAGGGTATATTCTCTGCGGTTCAACGAACTCATTCGGCGGTTCGGGTTTCGATGTCTACGTAATCAAACTTGACTCGGTAGGTGACACGGTATGGACTCATCGCTCCGGTGGAATCGCCAACGATGGCGGCGCGGCCATTTGCCAGACGGCAGATGATAACTACCTGCTTACAGGCTGGACCACCAGCGATGATAATCACAATATTTATACCGAAAAAATAAGCCAAACAGGCAGCACAGTCTGGTATTGGGGATACTCCGCCGGTATCGACTGCCAGGGATTGTCGATTGTAAGTACCCGCGACAACAATGCCGTGATAAGCGGCTACGCCTATAACATTCCGCAGTATAACGATTGTTATGTGGCTAAAATCGGAAATTTCGGCCAACCGCAATGGAGTCATACGTTCGGCGGGAGTCATCAGGAATTCGGTTATAGTATCCGTAAAGGTCATAACAACGGTTATGTAATCGGCGGATCGCGTTGGGTGTCATTCTTTCCGGATACTACCCAATTTTACTTGGCGGTGACCGATTCGATGGGGAATCGGATTTGGGATAGAACATATGGTTTTGGGGCTCTGGATGAAGGCGCCTGGGCGGAACCAACCTCCGATGGCAATTATGTCATAGTCGGACGAACTAATTGTTTCGACCCATTAACCTACGATATATGTCTTATTAAAGTTTGCGGTACAGTGACCGGCGTGGACGAAAACCCTGCCGTTTTCCCGGATAATGATAATCTGGTGGGCAATTATCCGAATCCTTTCAATTCGCAAACGACGATTCGCTAC